>CAIUHT010000104.1 GCA_903898975.1 uncultured Planctomycetaceae bacterium | reverse complement strand
GGCTGGTGGCGCGACACCCGGTTCGCCACCGAGACTCCCAAGTTCATCATGGGTGGCGTCGCCCTGGAATTTGTCGAGTGGGCCAATGGACCCGGGGCCGGGAAGGGACGCAACTGGAGTAAGCCGGCTGGTCATTACGCCATCGCCCAGCTCAGTCCGTGGGTGCTCTGGCCACCCGATGGTTTGAACCTGAAACAGGGAACGTCGGGCGAGCTCTTCGGCTATGGCTACCTCCCCCTGCCACTGACGACACCCAAGCAGGTCACCGCCGGGGCCCCGGTGCCGACGGGTTCGAATTGCTGGACACTCTTTCTCAACACCGGCAATTTCAAAGGCCCGGTGACGTTCTTCCTCCCGTACTTCTGGTCGCGACCGACCATCGACAAGCCGGACCTGGCGGGGCTGTTTCTCGATACGCGTCCCTCCGAGCCCAACAAGGCGATACAAATGGAGACGCAGCACATTCCCGCCTACATCGGTCAGGATGCGCAGGGGGTGGCCTACGCCCGCGTGGCCCCGACCCGGTTTCCCAAGGGAGCCGGTGGAGACGCGCCGCTGATCCATCGGGTGACTGCCTACAAACAGGCCGCCCTGTGGAGCAGTGTGCAGGCGTGGTTCGATGGGGGCCCGGTGGCGTCGGGCCAGATCGACGCGAACGCCGCCACACTCCACACGTTCGAAAGCAAGGGAGGGGCGACCTGGCAGATCTATCCCCCCAATACTCCGCGCGAGCAGAAGATCCCGCTGGCGTGGGGTTCGTTCGCGACCCCCTTGGCGGTCGACAACCTGACCTACGGCTACCGCTTTGGTGAAGCGGCCCGCGCGCAGGAGGATTCGACGGTCACCCTGCCGGAGTATTACCGGCAGAGCCAGGAGCCGGGGGGCAAGCCGCGCTGGGTTGTCGTCGCACCCGAGGATGTGCCGGCCGAGACCGGCTTGCTGTCGGTGGAATTCCCCCGGGCGAAACGGACTCAGCGCGAGCCGTATGTCACGCCTGACGAGGAAGATTCGTGCTGGAAGAGGCCTGGGCCGGCTGCGGGACCGTTCGAGGTCCGGCTGGGAGACGGTAGTGTGGTGACCTACTCGTGGTATCGCTTCGCCGACCAACCCGCCTTGCAGAACGCCGATCTCACGGACGCTGAGCGGGCGAAACTGCAGCAGCGGGTGGAGTTGCTGCATCGGCATTGGACCAAGGAGCGGGAGTATCTCCCCCCGCCCACGGTGGGGACATTGGCCGATCTCGATCCGGCGGTGCTGGTGACTCCCCCCAAGGGGATGGAGATTGGCTATGTGCCGATCGTGACGCGGCAGGCGGCACCCGAACCCCAGTGATTCGGGCACCCCAGTGATTCGGGCACCCCAGTGATTGGGAACCCGATTGATCGGTCACCCCCGGAATTCGAGGCTATCCGCCGGCAGGAAGGCTCAGCCGAGCGCGAACGTCAAACGGCTGCGCCTGCTGAGGGACCAGTCTCGATCCGGGGCCAGCACGAGGGGGCTGACCTTGAGTGCCCAACGACCGACAGGCTGGTTTTGACGACGTTTCTGAGTGTGGTCTCGTCAGCCGACTGGGAACCCGCGTGACGCCAGCCTGCGAATTGGGCGAAGCGCCGCGACAACCGGTGAATGTCCCGGGCTTATCGAGGAGTGGCGGGAGGTGGTGCACCTCTGCGTCGATTCTCGAAGAGCCCCGGCAGCGGATGGCCGGGCTGTTCCCGGCAGGCATCGAGCAGCGTGTGGCCCAGCCAGTCTGGCCGGGTCGGGTCGAGACCGCGGTCGAGCAACTGTTCGAGCAAGACGGGGTCCTGGAGCAGGGTGAGTTCATCGCCGACCTCGAGGCGGGAAACCGCCGTGGGGTCCGATTCCAACAGCAGCGTCAGCAGTTCGGCATCGCAGTGCTGGATGACACAGCGGAGGAACTCGGCGTGTCCGACGGCGGGGGTCTGCTCGCGGAGAGCGTGCTTCAGCTGGGGCGCATCCATGCGATAGGGCGGGAGCCAGGCTCCGTAGTCCCTCAGCAGTTGCTGCAGGGGCTGGGCTCGATCGCCATGGTAGACCGCGGCGATGGTGAGGCAGCACTCGCAGGAATCGACCTCGGCATTGGGGTTGGCCCCGCGCTGCAGCAGCAGTTCGGCCACCTCGCGGTGATTTCCACAGCAGGCCTCGAACAGGGCGCGTCCTTCGGGAGCACACTCTTCGGGGCGATTGGGATCGGCTCCCCGATCGAGCAGCAGTCGCACGATGTGCAGGTAGCCTCCTTTCGCCGCTCGTGACAGGGGGCTGACGCGGGCGGAATCGAGTTGCGTTGCGAGGCCGGGATCGTGGCCGAGGAGTTGTTCGACCCGTTCCAGGTCGCCCATGGCAGCGGCGACCGAGAGCGTGTATTCGGCCCCCAGCGTCAACAGGCTTCCGACCAGGACGGCGGGATTCCGCAGCGAGGGATGCGCGGGGCTACGGGTCTCGCGATACCAGTAGTCAGTGGCCCCACTGGCGGCGAGCAGCACGGGAGTGTGACCGTCGGCGCGGAGGGGGTCGATGGGTGTTCCCCACTCGACGAAGCGACGCAACAGGCTGAGCTGGCGGGTGATGACAGACCAATGGAGAGCCGAGTTCCCCAGCGCGTCGCTGGTTCGCACCAGCTCGGGATGGTCCCGAACCACCGCCTCAACCTGGAGCGGGTTGCGGGCGATGATCGCCTGCCTGAGACGCTCGAAGTGGGGTGAGTACTGGAATCGCCGCTCCATCGCCCGCACCAGCAGCGACTCGATCTCGCGTTGACCGTCGGCCCGGGCAGTGGTCAACAGCTTGTCCCACGAGTGAAAGGTATACCGTGACTGTCCTGGATCGGCCCCTTGTTCCAGCAGGAGTGCGACCAGCCCGACATGCCCGCCGGCGACCGCCCGGTGGAGGGGCAACTGGTACCAGCACTGGGCGTTCACCAGGCGGGGATCGTGTTGCAGCAGGCGGCGCGCGGCGGCCTCGTCCCCCTCAGTGGCCGCCTCGAACATCGCCCAGACATCGTCCCCTGCCAAGGGCTCAACACCATAAACGTAACGCGTTCCCTGCATCGAGTCGGGCTGAGTCCGGGGGCGTGCCGGGAGTTCGGGGGCCGAACCTCGAGCGGGTGAAGTCATCCGGGCAGTCTGTTCTCTGGGGGAAGTGGCAGCCAGCCGAGCGGGTGGCTTT
This sequence comes from uncultured Planctomycetaceae bacterium, assembly GCA_903898975.1. Lineage (GTDB taxonomy): Bacteria > Planctomycetota > Planctomycetia > Planctomycetales > Planctomycetaceae > UBA10511. The sequence goes on along the minus strand of CAIUHT010000104.1, from coordinate 3,386 downwards.
CGAGATGGCTTTTCACCGCTGGAAGGGGAAGTGGCCACCAACAGGGTCGAGCCTCTCTCATGGCGGGAGTCGCCGACAGAGACGATTGTTGGGCCCAGCCACCTGGCCCGACAGTCAGTGTTCAGCCCAGCAGGGGGAGGGGCTGTCCGTTCTCGAGCACCGAAAACTTCCGCCCCTCGCGGTCGGTGTAAACGGCATCGGGAGGGATGCCGAGGGCGTGGAACACCGTCGCGGCGAGATCTCCCGGACGGACCGGATGTTCGGCGGGATAGGCGGCGACCCGATCGGAGGCTCCGTAGACCTGTCCTCCGCGAATGCCACCCCCAGCAAACAGAGCTGGGAGGAGATGGATCCAGTGATCGCGACCGGGCGGGCCGACACCGCCGGTGCGGGGATCGCCGACCTTGGGGGTCCGACCCATCTCCCCGGCAACGAACACCACCGTCTCTTCCAGCAGTCCGCGGTCGTGCAGATCTTCGAGCAACGCCGACAAACCGGCATCGAGCGCGGGGAGCAGCACACTCTTCAACTGGCCGAAGTTGTCGGAATGGGTGTCCCAACTGAGGCCGGCCCCCACCCGTCGGCCAATCCAGTGCACCGCGACCGAGGGGACTCCCGCCTCGAGCAGTCGGCGTGCGAGCAGCAGGCTTTGGCCGTTGATGTCTTCGCCATACCGCGCCCGGGTGGCCTCTGGCTCGCGGGAGATGTCGAACGCCTGTTGAACGACGGGGGAGGTGAGCAGTTCAAACGCGCGCCGTTCGTGGACGTTCCAGGTTGCCAGGCCGGGCACCTGCTCGCGGAGCGGGGAGCCAGGGATTGGGGAATCGGGGAGGGAAGCCGGGCCCTCCGAGAGCCCTGTTGCCGGGGACCGCTCGATTGCGGTCAGCAGTTTTCGCCGCTGATCGAGTCTCCCGGCGGGGAGGTCGCCAGGGAGCAGAAAGTCGGGGGCGGCCAGATCGCGGGGTCGGTCGATTGCCCCCCGCACGAGGAGGGGCGCAAATCGAGGTCCAAGGCGACCACTGAACTGGCCGGGATTGATGTAGTTGGTGACTTCACCCGAGAGGGCGGGGAGTTGCACCACTCCGGGCAGGTTGGGGGGCTGGGCGAGGGCCCGGGCGACCGCCGAGTTCAAGCAGGGAACATCGGTCTCGTGGGGCTTGCGATTGATCCCCTCGACGAAGAAGGAGCGATCGGGACGATGTCCGGTCAGCAGGTAGTAGGTGTCGGCGTGATGGTCGCCGAGACTCTCTTCGCTCATCGTGACCGACCGGACGAGGGCCAGGTGATGGGCCAGGCGGGCGAGTCGGGGGAGGTGCTCTGTCCAGCGGATGCCGGGGACCGAGGTGTCGATGGGCTGGAATTCGCCGCGGTATTCGAGCGGGGCTTCCGGCTTGAGGTCAAAGGTGTCGGACTGAGCCGGGCCACCAAAGAGAAAGAGCATGAGGAACCGCCTGGCGGGTCCGCGACCGGGAGCGGCGAGGGCGGGGAGGGGGCCGAGGCCCAGGCCGCGACGCGGCCAGAGAGTGGGGGCCCCGCCCAACCCGAGAGCGGCACCTCCCAGCCCGCCCAGGAATCTTCGTCGAGACGGTTTCCCGGACGGGGATTCGAATGGTGTTGCCGACATAGCGGGGCGGTTTCCGCAGGAGGAGGAAGGGGAGGATTCTCGACTCGCTGACGATTCTTGGTGGGGGCCCCGAGGGGCGGAGCGTGAAGGAGAGTGACTGAGTCGAGTTGCGGGGCCGAAGGTGCGTGGGGCGGAGTTGCCGGGAAGGGGTGGCCGATGGGGCCTGGCAGTGCAGATTGGCTGGCAGTGCGGATTGGCTGGCAGTGCGGATTGGCTGGCAGTGCGGATTGGCTGGCACGGACTGCGGAATTGTCAGGCCTGGGGGGCCATCAAGGCTGAGCGGCAGGGGCTGGGGTGGTGGCGATTGACAGGGCGCAGCGAAATCCAACGTGAGACATACCGGTGTCGGGAGAACTGCCATGACGGGCCGAGGGGCGGTAGCGCGAGCAGTAGGTATCGTGGCAGAGGAAGGAGCCTCCGCGCTGAGAGCGTTGGGGGGTGAAGGGACGGGTGGGATCGGAGCTTTCCTGGGGCCCGAGGGGGTTGACCGTCGCGGAGCCTCTTGGCCGGTGGAGGTAGAGATCGCGCTGATACCAGTCACCGCACCATTCCCAGACATTCCCCGCCATGTCGTACAGACCGTAGTCATTGGGGGGGAACGATTTCACCGGGGCGGTGCGGGGCCAGCCATCGGCCGCGGTGTTGCGGTTGGGAAACTCACCCTGCCAGAGGTTGGCGCGATAACGGTCCGTTTTCTCGCGATCGCGGGGAGGGGCATCGCCCCAGACGTAGAGCTGCTGCTGGAGCCCGCCGCGGGCGGCCCGTTCCCACTCGGCTTCGGTGGGCAGGCGCTTGCCCGCCCATTGGACATAGGCCTGCGCGTCGTCCCAGCTGACCTGCACAACGGGGTGCTGTTCGCGGCCCTCGAGGTTGCTGTCGGGCCCCTCGGGGTGCTGCCAGGATGCCCCCGGAACCCACCGCCACCAGACGCTGAAGTCGTTGAGGGGGACCTTCTCTTCAGGCGGGGTGAAGACGAGCGAGCCGGGAACGAGAATCTCGGGATCGGGAGGAGGCGTCCCGGGGGGGAGTTGAGCGAGGATCTCTTCGACCTTGGGCTGCTGCTCGGCGGTGGTCTGATATCCGGTCGCGTCAATGAAGCGGGCGAACTGAGTGTTGGTCACTTCGTGGATGTCGATCAGGAACGGATCGACCACCACGGGATGGGAGGGCTTTTCGTCTTCCCACGCCTCGGTGGCGTCTGTCCCCATGGTGAATTCTCCCCCAGGGATCAGGACCATTCCCTCGGGGACGACGACATCGGCGGGGATGACGGTTGTTGGACCGCCCGCGGTGGTCGCGGCGCGGGGTGCCGTCGCGATGGGGTCGGGAGTTGTGGGACCGGAGCGGCGCGAGCGGGTCACCAGGTACCCAAAGCTGAAGCCGAGGGTGGCAAACAGCAACCAGACCAGGGTGTGCCACGCCGTCTTGCGCAGCCCGCCCCACGAACCTCCCACCGAGCCGGATCCTGTCATGCCATGTCTCGAACCGCAGGCGAAATCGCGTCAGCCCCGAGACGATACTATCGACGATTGGTCCCCCTCGCGTCCATGCCGCGCTCCGGGAGGTGGCCTCAGGCCAGCGGGGTTCGGACGCGCCCGGGTCGGTTGGATTTCGATGCGCGGCGGGGGCCGAATTCTGGAAGCACTGGGCCCGCTGGAAAGGTTGTCCGTTGCGAGGCGGATGGTGCCCAAAAACTGTTGTGCGACCTGCCCGACGGGCGTGCGGAGTTGGATCGCGGTACGCCTGCCTGGGGGAGGACCGG
>CAIUHT010000103.1 GCA_903898975.1 uncultured Planctomycetaceae bacterium | reverse complement strand
GGTCACGATCAAGTCGGGGACCGGGTCGCACTGCCTGTTCCTGATGCCTTCCGCGACCGGGAACACCCTCAGCTGGCGGCGGTTCAACGCCAGCGCACCAGACAGCCTCGCGCTGCTGGCAGTGGATCCTCCCCGCTCGGAACTCGGGGAGCCCTGGATGGGCGACCTGGAACAGACTCTCACTGGGATGCTCGAGGCAATCGTTCGGCGACAGCCCGAGGGCCCCCTCGCACTGCTGGGGTACTCCGCCGGGGCCCACCTGGCGCAGGAACTGGCCCGCCGGCTTGAGCTGCGCGGACGCAGCGTCGCGTTCCTGGGGCTCATTGACACCGGACCGCTGACCATCCCCCCGCACAGACCACCGCTCCTCACGTCGCTGCCCGGCTGGTTCGCCAATCTTGCCTACTGGCTGCTCGACAACAGCCACCGCAGGTCCTGGGAAAATCTCCAGCGGCGACTGACCCACAGGGTCTCACAGCGACGTTCCGCAGACCGAACCCCGCCCGAACCCTCCGACTACCAGTCGCGGCGCCAGCGGTTTCACGCCCTGCTGGCCCAGCATCGCCCCCGTCCCACCCGGGCGGTCGTGCATCTGTTTCGCGCCCGCTGTCAGTCTCCCTGGCGCTATCGCCCCGACTGCCTCGGATGGGCCCCCCTGGGCTGCACTGTCGAGAGCGTGCGACTCCCCGGAGTCGACCACTTCGCCCTCATGACCACGCCTCACGTGCACCACCTGGCCCGGCTGATCTTCGAAAAACTGGCCTCGATCCAACAGTCGGCAAACCAGCCCTCTTACGCCATCGCCCCACACACTCCGCCGGCCTGACCCGACACTTTCGAACAGCTGCCCCTCTGTCGGTCTCAGTCGACGGCGAACTGTCCGCAGATGCGTTCGACCCCGGCTCGCGTCCGACCTCACCCCTGTCCATTCCAGGACACCTGGCAGCTCTCAACGCGCGGCGTTGGCCAGTTCCTTGAACGCCTGAAGGGGCGTGCCCCAACTCCCGTCACCCTCGCGGAGCGCCACACGTTTGACCCAAGGGGTGACGCCAGTGGCTCAGCCGGGCTGGCCGAAGAGTGTCGCGGCGATGGAGCGCAGCCGCGCGACCGACGTCTCTGCGACCTTCTCCCCCGCGAGGTTCCCCGCGTGAAAACGCAAACACCCCCTGGGGGAAGAATTCCCGCAGGGGGTGTGTTGCGTAATGGTGAGTTACAAGGTCATCGCCTCGACCTCGGCCACGAAGCGACCTGAGTCGCTCGCCAGGAACGCGTTGATGATCTCGAACACCGAGTCACTGAAGCCTCCGATGTTCAGGATATCCGCCCGTTCCGGGGCCTGCGTGGTGGGGTGCGGTTGCAGGTCGATGTTGATCAGCTTCGGCCCGGGAGCTTCCGCTCCCTGCAACCGCAGCTGATTCTTCACGAACCGCTCCCACTCCGTCATCACGCCGGTCGAACCGTTCGCCCCGAAGCGCGACGGTCGTCCCTGGTAAACCCAACTCTCGTTGTCGCTCACCAGCACAATGCCCGCCAGCCGACGATGCGCGTACTTCTCGTTGGCCTTTTGCAGCGGCAGCGAACAGTCGGTTCCTCCTCCACCGTACTGGCTCAACCGCTGCGCCAGGCTCAGGATCGAGTCGGACGGATCGAACTCGACGTCGTACG
>CAIUHT010000102.1 GCA_903898975.1 uncultured Planctomycetaceae bacterium | reverse complement strand
GCACTGCCGATGATTCAGGCCAGCCGGGGGCCGCTGGGGCCAAAGTCCCCGGCGACCAGGAGTGGCCCCCCCGGGCTGCAACTCTTGGGGCGCCGTCTACGTGGGAACCGTCTGGCCGGGAACCTCCTGGCCGGGAACCTCCTGGCCGGAAACCGTGTGCGACCCCAACCTGCCTGGGGCCCTAACCGGGCGGGCCCCAACCTGGCGGGCCCCAACCTGGCGGCGCGGTCACTGCCTTTTCTTAATTCACTTGGTTGGTGGCTGAGACCTCGCTTCTCACCCCGCTTCACTTCTCAGGATCCAGTGCCGATGCCTCTTACGGTCTCCCAGTTGCTCGAGTCCCCGGATGCCCGCCTCTACGAGGTGCGGACCCATGGACCCGGCCCGGTCGGGAAACTGCCGTTCACCGAGCAGATGCTGCTCGACAGCCCCAGTGGCGACCTGTTCGGCATGACCCAGAACGCCGGCATGGGCTGGAAACCTCAAGAACTCCTCCGACCTCAGTTCCTCGTCCTCTCGACCCAGGGGGGAATCCGCGATGAGCAGGGACACCCGATCGCCCTGGGCTATCACACCGGTCACTGGGAAGTCGGGCTGCTGATGCGGGCCGCCGCCGAGGAACTCGATCGCCTCGAGCGGCTCCCCTTCGCGGCGTATGTCAGCGATCCTTGCGACGGACGGACGCAGGGGACCCCCGGCATGATGGATTCGCTCCCGTACCGCAACGACGCGGCGATTGTGTTGCGGCGGTTGATCCGCTCGTTGCCCCAGCGCCGCGGGATGATTGGCGTCGCGACCTGCGACAAGGGGTTGCCCGCCATGCTGATCGCGCTCGCCGGGATGCGCGAGCTGCCCAGCGTGCTGGTCCCCGGTGGGGTCACGCTCCCCCCGACCGCGGGGGAGGACGCGGGCAAGGTGCAGACGGTTGGTGCCCGCTTCGCCCACGGGGAAATGACGCTCGAAGACGCCGCCGAGGCTGGGTGCCGCGCCTGTGGCAGCCCGGGGGGAGGCTGCCAGTTCCTGGGCACAGCGGCGACTTCGCAGGTGATCGCCGAGGCGTTGGGAATGGCGCTCACCCATACCGCGCTCGCTCCCTCGGGGCAGCCACTGTGGCTCGAGTCGGCCCGCGCGGCGGCTCGGGCGGTGGTCGAGTTGGACAACCGGGGACTGAAGTCACGCGATATCCTGACCTCCGCCAGCCTGCACAACGCCATGCTGGTGCACGCCGCGGTGGGGGGCTCGACCAACCTGTTGCTGCACATTCCCGCCATCGCGCATGCCGCCGGGTTGCCCCGGCCGACGGTCGCCGACTGGAACTGGGTCAATCGGCAGGTCCCCCGCCTGGTCGATGTGCTGCCCAACGGTCCGGTGGGACATCCGACTGTGCGGTTCTTCCTGGCGGGCGGAGTTCCCGAGGTGATGCTGCACCTGCGGGAGCTGGGGCTGCTCAAGCTCGACGCGCTGACGGCGACCGGTCATACCCTGGGCGAGAACCTGGCCTGGTGGGAGCAGTCGGAACGGCGTCGCAAGGTGCGTCAGCTGCTGCGCGACCTCGATGGAGTCGATCCCGACGATGTCGTGATGTCGCCGACGCGGGCCCGGGAGCGGGGCTTGACCAGCACGGTCACGTTCCCCGTCGGGAATCTCGCCCCCGAGGGGAGCGTCATCAAGAGCACCGCCATCGATCGCAGCGTGGTCGACTCGGATGGGGTCTATCGAAAACTTGGCCCGGCCCGCGTGTTCACCACCGAACGGGCCGCGGTCGCCGCCATCAAGGGGCGGACTGGATCG
>CAIUHT010000101.1 GCA_903898975.1 uncultured Planctomycetaceae bacterium | reverse complement strand
CTCCACCCCCAGGGCGAGGTGCCCCAGCAACTGGCCCTCATCGCTGTATCCCAACGCCCCGTCATAGGTCAGCTCGCGGACTTTCCCCAGGTCGTGCAGGAAGATTCCCATCCGCAGCAGGTCGGGCTCAACCCCCACCAGCAGATCGCGGCACCGGTCGGCGATCTCGGTCATGTTCAGGACATGCTCGAGCAGCCCCCCCTGGTACGCGTGGTGAGCCCGGACCCCCGCAGGGGCCCGGCAGAACGCCTCCATCAGGGGCTGGTCGGCCAGGAAGCACTCGGCCAGAGTTTTCAGCGCCGGATCGCCCTGGCTCCGCAGCAACTCCGCCAGTCGCACGAACATCGCCGCGGTGTCTTTTGTTGCCTTCGGGAGGAACTCACTGGCGGCGACCGTGCCCGGCGGGACCGGGGTCACCTGGGTGAGAATCAGTTGCAGTGCCCCCTGGAACAGTTGCACTTTGCCCTTGATGCGGGCGGCCTCACCCGCCTTGATGCCCGCGACCCCCTCTTCGGTCACGTTCCACATCCGGCCCGTGATGCTCCCGGTCTTGTCGCGCAACTCGAGTTGCAGATAGAGCGCCGCATTGCGGTTCACCCGCACCTGCCGCTCGACAATCCAGTAGATCTCGTCCACCGCCAGACCATCGCTCAGGTCTTGCAACGCCATCCGACTCGTGCTCATCAAATCAGCTTTCCGCTCTGGGATTCCCTCAGCCGTTCCCGCCTCAGCCAGTCCTGTCCCCGCCAGGTGACAACCCCGGTGGGGCCCCTCTGCCGCTCAACGGGAAACCCGCACCCGCCCCTGGCTGGTCGCGGCGGGTGGTCTTCCAGCCAGCTGATCATTCAGCCGGCGGATCTACCTTTCGACAGCCTTCAAAAACAAACGCAGATCCGCTGGGATCGGGCCCAACCTACAGCGCTGGCCCAGACCGCACATCAACGATGGCCTGCGAACGATCGGCAGATTGCCTGCGCCCACTCTCACTCCCGACCAGAGAGTGATTTGGTCACGGGCCAGCCCCGCCTGTTCATGCTCAGCGAGGTCGCGACTTGAACGCCAGGCTGGTGCGGGTTCACCTGCGGACGATCGGCCAATGATCCCCGTTAGTCTGACCTCTACGCGGTGATCCGTCCCGCTAGGTGCGGGCGTACGGGCCGGCGGCGACTGCCTCTGCCGATCGCAGATCGCCTGTAACGGCACGCTGGACCGCCTCGACCGCCCGCAGAACGCCCTCCCGGTTCACGTCGAGGTGGGTGCAGGCTCGCAATCGCTGCGGTCCGGTGGCGTTGATCAGCACCCCTTGATCGCGCAACCGTCCCGACAGCTGTCCCGCCGTCCCCAGTTCGGGCTCGACCTCGAAGAACACCAGGTTCGTCTCGACATCGGCCGGGTCAATGACGATCCCGTCAAGCTGGGCCAGTCCCTCGGCGAACAGGTGGGCGTTCACGTGGTCTTCGGACAGGCGGTCGATGTGATGGGTCAAAGCGTAATCGGCGGCGGCGGCCACCATTCCCGCCTGGCGGAGTGCGCCACCAAACAGCTTGCGAACCCGCCGGGCCTGCTGAATCTCGGCCCGCGACCCGACCAGCACCGATCCCATCGGGCAACCCAGTCCCTTCGAAAAGCAGACCGAAATGGTGTCGACATGCCGGCAGATATCGGCCGCCGACCGTCCGCTGGACACCACGGCATTGAACAGCCGGGCCCCGTCAAGATGCACCTTCAGCCCCTGCTCGTGG
>CAIUHT010000100.1 GCA_903898975.1 uncultured Planctomycetaceae bacterium | reverse complement strand
TCCCCTTCCCGTCTCTCCTTCCCGTCTCTCCTTGCCAGTCTCCCCTCGCCAGTCTCTCAGGCCACTCTCATGTCGTACGGCGTCGAAGGGCAGGAGGTCCGCAAGATCCTTGCCCAGTTCGATGCCCCGGCGTTTGTCCGCCGGGCCCGCGCTGTGGAGGTCGCCGACGAACTGCTCCACGCCCGCCTCGCCCCCGCCTATGCCGAGGGGCTCGAAATGCCCCGCCTTCGCCTGGCCCAACTGCTCGCCGCTCTCGCCCACCAGGACGCTCTGCTCGAGGCGATTGTCCCACAGCCCGGACTGGTCCCCCGGCTGCGGGCCTGGGCCGAGTTGCACCCGGTCCGCCTGCGGGTTCGCGTCGCCCCTGCCAGCGATTCCCCCACGCTCGCCCCCCGCTGGCAGCGCCTGGTCGAGAGCGTCGGCCGCTTCAATCGCCGCTGGCACCGGCTGCTGTCAGGCATCGACCTGGCCGACATCAACCATCTGCGGGCGGAGTACAATCGCTGGTATGAAATCGAGAAGGAGGCCGCCACCCACTCGCCGGAACTCGCCCGCCAGGGTTTCGAATACCGCCCCCCGCTGACCGTCGCTGACCTGCTGCGACACTACCCCGTCTGGCCCGACTGGATCGCCCCCTCACCCACGACACCTGATCCACCCGGTGACGGCACGCCCGCATGAACCCGCCCCACTCTCGCCAACCGCCGCGGCGTGCCCTCCGGGGACCGTGGCCGGCTGTGTCCCTGGCGGCGTCCGCGGAGTCTTGCCACCTTCCCGCTCCCCTGCGGCTCGAAGAGGGGGGACTGGTCTGGTTCTTGCCCAACTTTTTGCCACCCGCCGAGGCCGAGGCCGGCTTCGAACACCTGCTGCGGGAGGTCGACTGGCGGCAGCAACCGGGTTTGTTTGGTCGGCCACAACCTCGGCTCTCCGCCGTCTGTGGCGACCCGGGGGTCACCTACACCTACTCCCGGCGGTCGTATGTGGCGGCAGGGTGGTTGCCCCAGGTCGCCGAGCTGAAAGATCGGATCGAAGCACTGGGGGTCCGGTTCAATTATTGCCTGCTCAATCGGTACCGCTCTGGGCGTGACGGGGTGGGCTGGCATGCCGACGATGAGCCTGGGTTGGCCCCCGAGATTGGTTCCCTGTCGCTGGGGGCGACGCGCACGTTTCGACTCAGGCACCATCGCTCGCGACGGGTCCTGTCGTGGGAACTCGAGCGGGGCTCCCTGTTGCTGATGGGGGGGACATTGCAGCACCATTGGGAGCATACCCTGGTTCGCACCGACCGCCCGGTGGGAGAGCGGATCAATCTCACCTTTCGGCATGTGGAGCCCCCGCGATGACCGACCGTTGGACGCGACGACTCTGGCTGCGGCACATCGTGGCGGGCACTGGTGCTGCCTGGGCCGGTGGCTCCTGTCCGCTGTTGGCCCGGGGGCAACCCCCCTCGCATCAGCCGAGCGACCCCGGCACACCATCGCCCGGGCAGGGGAGCCGGTTGATGGACCGACAAGAGCAAGACCAGCGACAGTCTCCGCCAGTGCGGGGGGCAACCAGCCGAGGAGCCAACGCGATGTTGACTGTCGAAACACCCCGTCCGGGGGATCGGATTGAGGTGACGACCGAGGCGGTCCGGCCACAGGGGGGGCTGCAACCGGGGACCAGGCCGACTCAGCGACTGGGCCCGTCGGGCACCGGCACCCTGGCGACTGCCGACCGCGTGCGCGTGGTGCTGGGGGTGCACAGTGAGCGGGGGATTGGCTCGGGGATCATCACGCGGCAGGCACCCACCTGGCCGGACGAACTGGTGATCCGCTGGCACCTGCGGGGGCTTGAGAGTTTTGATCTCAGCACCGCGCGGGGGCGGCTCTCGGGGTCGGTCAGCACTGCGTCGCCCGACGGCGCACTGGCTGGAACAGCGTCTGCGGAGAGCCTTGCCGCCGTGCCTGAATCAGCGGCGCGGGTGGCGACGGGGTTGCGATCCCGGCTCTGGCGGGATGGGCGCGAAGAGTCACTGCTGCAACCGGGCGACCCCTGGTTCGCCGAATTGCGGGTCTGCCAGCCTCCCCGCATGTCGCCAGCGGAAACGGGGCGGTCCGCGCCCGCAGCAGAAGCCTCCGCCCCGCCCCGAGCCAGCGTCAGCAAAGAGGGGCCACTTGCGGAGGCAACTGTTGCGGAGGCAACTGGCGCGGACACTACGGAAG
>CAIUHT010000099.1 GCA_903898975.1 uncultured Planctomycetaceae bacterium | reverse complement strand
CTTCGGCGGAATCGTGGTAGTGGTTCCGCAGCACCTGCTTGGCGCGGAAGCCCTGCGAGTGAAAGAAAAGCTGGGCGGGGAGGTTGGTCTCCCGCACTTCCAGCACAATCTCGTGCCGACGCTGCTGCGACAGCTTGTTGATCAGCTTTTCGACCATCTGGGCCCCGACGCCCAGGCGACGGCGGGCCGGTTCGACGGCGAAATTGAGAATATGCAGCCGGGTCTTGTGGAGTTCATAGATCATGAACCCGACGACGCGGTTTTCGTGTTCGGCGACCATGCCGATGCAGTTGCGCTGCCGGAGGCACGAGAGGAAGTCTTCTTCGGTCCAGTGGAACTCGAAGCTGTCCCGTTCGATATCGAGCACCTCCGCCATATCGCGGCGGATCATCCAGCGGATCTGGACGTTGAGTGCCTGCTTGTGTGATTGACCGGAGCTCATGTGGCCTCCTTGCCTGCCGCCCGTCGGGTCACCGGGGTCGCCTCGTTGCTTCCCCGACTCGACTGGCCGCCGTGCCGATCGATGGTGCGGACGGTGGTACAACGAAACCGTCCTGTCGGACCGCCCAAGTTATCAGAGGCGGGGCAAACTCGGAAGCCCTGTTTACCCCGGGGAGAACGCGTTTTTCTGGCCCGTTGAAATTTTTTCCGGGGCGGTTCCGTCGAACCACGCCGGGCCCGATCGAACTCGCATTCGTTCACTTGCTGAACCTGGACGGCGTTGGCGTCGCTTCCGCCGGCAGGGCTGCTGCCCGCGACGAATTCGCAAGCAGGAATGGGAACTCTCTGATACGTCTCGCGCGTCCTGCCAGCGATCGTTTCGCATTCGGCCCGATGGCGGGCGTGAGCCATGCGCCATGCCACTTGAGCGATTGGCTTCGCCCGAAACGCCCGTGCGCGATCGTCCCACTGGTGATCGTCTGAGGGCTGGTTCTGCCGGGGCAATCAATCGTAAGATTCTCTGGGCGAGGGACGCTGGGGTACCGATCCCGGCCCCTCCGGCGGTGGCAATCTCGGCCTGGCGTGTGGGAGTTTCATGTTCGACCTCGTGGGAGATATTCACGGACACGCCGAGGCTCTTGAGGCGGTCCTCCGCAAGCTCGGCTATCGCGAGACGCAGGGGGCGTATGCTCAGCCCGGTCGGCAAGTCGTCTTCCTCGGCGATCTCATCGACCGCGGACCGCAGATTCCCCGCGTGCTCGAGGTAGTTCGCCGAATGGTGGACCATGGCTCGGCGATCGCCCTGCTGGGCAATCACGAACTGAACGCACTGGCGTTCCACTCGCTCTGGCCCGGGGAACGCGACCGCTGGCTGCGGCCCCGCAGCAACACCAACATTCGGCAACATGCGCAGACCCTGCTGCAACTTCCCGCGGCGGAGTTGAAGTCGACCCTCCGCTGGTTTCGCACCCTCCCCCTGTGGCTCGACCTCCCCGGCCTGCGGGCAGTCCACGCCTGCTGGGACGAACGGGCCCGCACCCTGGTCGCCAACCACTCCACCTTTCGGGAGGGCGAACTGACCGATGACTTCCTGCTCCAGGCGTGCCAGGCCCAGGGGGCGATCTTCCCCGCGGTCGAGCGGTTGCTGAAGGGGCCCGAGCTGCCGCTGCCTGAGGGGACCTCGTACATCGACCGGGACGGCCATCCCCGGCAGGCCATGCGGATCCGCTGGTATCTCCCCCCGGAAGGGCAGACCTTCCGCAGCTTTGCGATCAGCGATGCCATCGACAGCGATATCCCGGTCGCCGATCTGCGTCCCGACCCTGCGCTCGCCTATCACCCCCACGAGCGGCCGGTCTTTTTTGGACACTACTGGCTGCGAGGAGCGCAACCCACGCGACTGGCCCCCAATGTCGCCTGTCTCGACTACAGCATCGCCAAGGCGGGCTTCCTCTGCGCGTACCGATGGGATGGCGAACAGGAACTGTGCAACACGCGGTTCGTCACCAGCCAGTCGAGCTGAACGGCCCCCGCCTCCGCGCCCGCTTGTTGCGACCTTGCTGCCATCTCTTCCCGGCTGTTCCCTGCTGGTCTCGCTGCCATGAAACTCGCGACGGTTCTGACCCCGCTTTCCGACGTCAACCTGCAGTTGGCCGCCCAGTGCGGCGTCGAAGAGGTGGTGGCCCGGTACCCGCGCGGGGGGCGGGACGAACTGCGGGAGACGGTCGCCCGGGTGTCCCGCTTTGGGCTGAAGGTGGGAGTGGTCGAGGGGTATCTCCCGATCGAAGAGATCAAGCGGGGACGCGATGACGGGCGCGAGTTGCAGGCGGTGCGCGACCTGCTGGGGGCGATGGCCGAACTGCAGATTCCCCTGCTCTGTTACAACTTCATGGCGGGGACCGACTGGGTGCGGACCCGCCTCGATGCCCCCGAACGGGGTGGGGCGAAGACCACCGAATTCCGGCTCGCCGACGTGGCCCGCGCCATGTCGCTCTCGCAGACCACGGGGCCCCTGGTGGAAGAGCGGATTTCCGCTGACGAGTTGTGGCGGAATCTCGCGCACTTTCTCGACGGGGTGCTGCCCGAGGCGGAACGCCTGGGGGTGACGCTGGCGATGCACCCCGACGACCCGCCCCTCGCCCAGTTCCAGGGGCGGGATCGCATCATGAACTCGGTTGAGGCATTCGAGCGGCTCATGGCGCTGCGGCCCAGTCCCCGCAACAAGATCTGTTTCTGCCAGGGGACGTTCGCCGAGATGGGTGTCGACATTCCCCAGGCGATTCACCGGTTGGGACCGCACATTGCCTACGTGCATTTTCGGGATGTGCGGGGGACCGCCGACGATTTTGTGGAGACCTTCCACGACAACGGTCCGACCGACATGGCGGCGGCGATGCGGGCGTATCGGGAGGTGGGGTTCCGTGGTTCGATGCGGCCCGACCATGTGCCGCAGCTGGTTGGGGAAGACGACGGGGAACCGGGCTACACAACACTGGGCCGACTGTTCGCCTGGGGTTACATGCGGGGGTTGATGCAGGCCACGGCGCCCGCGCCCGCTGCGCCTCAAGCATCGCGCTGACCCAGCCTGGCCCTCCGTGGTCGCCGGTTGCTTCGCAGCGAGCGAGCACTGGTCTTGATGCAGCACTCCGCACCGAGAGTGACCTGACGACACGACCCTGAATCGCTGGTAGCATGAGAAAGAGGCGTGGCGAACAGGCGTCATTCCGCTGGTCGGGGCCAGGGAGGAGTGTCATGAATGAGGAACGGCGAATCCGCCGGTTGGCTGAAGCGGAACTGGATTCCGACTCGTGGCAAGAGTGGTATGCGCTCACTCCTCTGCAGCGGATGGAGGAATCGATGAAACTGTGGCAGTTCTACCTCGCTGCGGGAGGCTCGCTTGATCCCGAACCCGATTCTCAAAGTCCTTTCAACGATGTCATGCCACACGGTACGGCACCTGCTTATGGGGGGGCAGGCCTGCGTGTTGTACGGCGCGGCGGAGTTTAGCCGGGACTGCGACCTGGTGATCCTGGCCAGCGAAGGCAACTTCAGCAATTTAAGACAGGCCCTGGCAGAACTCCGGGCCGAGTCGATTGCCGTCCCTCAGTTTCAGCCCGAGTACCTGGGGCGGGGTCATGCGGTCCACTTCCGCTGTCGCCATCCCGATGTCAACGGATTGCGAATCGACGTGATGACCAGGCTGCGTGGCTGCTTGCCATTCGAGCAGTTGTGGGAGCGTCGTACGACAGTGGAGGACAGCGGTACCGGAGTCACGTATGAGGTCTTGGGAATCGAGGATCTGGTGCAGGCAAAAAAAACGCAAATTGATAAGGATTGGCCGATCATCCGGCGGCTGCTGGAAGCGCACTACTTCGCCCACGGGGAGGAACCAACGGGCGCCCGAATCTCGTTCTGGCTGCGGGAATGTCGCACGCCGGCGCTGCTCATCGAGTTGAGGAGACGGTTTCCCCGCGAGTTCGCCGAGGCAACCAGCACTCGACCGGGACTCTCGACCCTCGGCGAGTCCGATGCGGACGCCATCGAAAGGCTGTTCCGGCAGGAGGCCGATGAGGAACGCCGTCTCGACAAAGAGTACTGGCGACCGCTCAAGCAGGAACTGGAACACCTGCGTCGGACTCGCGAACGGCCTGAATGAATCGCAGGCTGACGACCTGCCAGGTTCGGTGCCTGGCTGGCACGTTGCCACGGAGTGACGGGGACCCCGGATGGTGGAGACTCGGCCTGGGCTCGTGGGGCGATCGTTCGGATTGCGGACTGCTTTGGAGGCGCGTCCCGCCCCGGCGAATCACCGAGATGGGTGCCACCGCACGGTGTGACAGCTGCCTGCGCCGACGCGGGCCGCGTGCCGGGCTGCGCACAGTTTTCCAGTCAGCAGCGACACCTGCTGACCGCTCACTTCCAGCGGAAAATCCTCAGGGCCACCGCGAAGGACAAGACTCCCCACAGCACCAGCGTGAGGCACGGTCGAGAGAGTTCGACCAGCGACTCCCCTTCCAGCATCACCCCCCGCAGGGCGTCGTTCAGCGCTGTCAGCGGCAGCGCTCGAACCAGGGGCTGCATCGCTTCGGGAAACCGGTCAGCCGAGAAAAAGACCCCCGACAGCACGTACATGGGCAGCATCAGCAGGTTCATCAGCCCCGAGGCGGTTTCGAGAGTGGTCGCCCGGCTGGCCACCAGCAGGCCAATCCCCGCGAAGCAGAAGCCTCCCAGCAGGACCAGCAGCGCCAGTTCGCCGTACGAACCCCGCACCGTCACCCCAAAGAGGAAGCGCGAGAAGAGCAGCAGGGCCAGAATTTCGGGCAGCATGAACAGCAACCGGCTGAGCATGACCGACAGCAGGAAGTCGCCATGCCGCAACGGTGTCGCCAGGAACCGCTTGAGCAGTTTTTTGACCCGCATATCGACCAGCACAAAGCCGACGCCAAACAGGCCCCCGCCCATCAGGTTCATCCCCAGCAGGCCGGGGATGAGGAAGTCGATGTATCGCGAGCCCGCTTCCTGCAGTTCCCTCGGTTCGAAGTCGGGAGGGGGAGCGGTGGTCTGTCGATGCAGCACGTTCTCGACCACCTCGCGGGCCAGCAGGCTGTCGGCCCGGCGGGGTTCCGACCAGACCTGCCAACCCGACGGGCCGCCCGCTGAGGTCTCATGCGGCGCAATGCCGTTGGACGGCGTTTCGTTGGACGGGGTTTCGTTAGACGGTGCGCCGGAACCACTGCTGCCAGCCATGCCGGGGGCGATCAGCACGAGATCGGTTTTGGCGTCGCGGAGTCGGCGGGTCCAGGCGTCGGGGGCGGGGGTGTGCAGGGTCAGCCGCGGGTCTTCCCGGAGAGTGCTCCACCACGCCGGGGCTGCCGCGTCCCCTCCCGGGGCCACCAGGTCGATGTTGAGTTTCGCCTGGGGTCGATCGCGGAAGGCGATGCCCAGCGACAGGGCCATGATGAGGGGAAAGCCATAGACCCAGAAGATCGCGGCAGGTTCGCGAAAGAACTCGCGAATGCGGGCCGAGGTGAGTTCGATCAGGGCGGTCCAGCGGGTGTTCATGTCCGCACCTCGGCAGTGTCGCGCAGATGCCGGCCGGTGAGCGCGACGAAGACATCTTCCAGCGTCGCGTGCCGGGTGGTGAGCGAGGCGAGTTCGCGACCGCTGGCCCGGGTGTGATCGAGCAGGGCGGGGAGGGCCCGGTGGGGCTCGGCGACCGCCAGGCTGAGGTGCCCCGATTCGTGGAGGACCTGGGTGACCGAGGGGAGGGCCAGCAGTTCGGCGTCGGGGGGAGGCGGGCCCTGCCAGGCTGGTTCGAGCACATGCTCGCTGCCGAGCCGGGCGATCAGCTCGCGGGGCGAACCCAACGCAATCACCTGGCCCCCGTCGACAATGGCGACGCGGTGGCAGAGTTTTTCGGCTTCATCCATGTAATGCGTGGTGAGGATGACGGTCCGGCCGACGTCGCGGAAGCGCTCGATCACGTTCCAGAGTTGCCGACGCGATTGCGGGTCGAGCCCGGTGGTTGGTTCGTCGAGGAACAGCAGTTCGGGGTCCCCGACGAGGGCGCAGGCGACGGCGAGGCGCTGCTTCTGGCCCCCCGAGAGCTTGCCATACCGGGCGTGCTGCTTCTCTTGCAGCGAAACCTGGGCGAGCGCCTCGTCAACGGGGAGCCCGCGGGCGAAGAAGCTGCGGAACAGGCGCACAATCTCGACGACGGTGAGTTTGTCGGAGAGGTTGGTCTCCTGGAGCGAGACCCCCACCCGTTCGCGGAGTTCGCGATCGTGGGTGCTCCAGTGGCGGCCCAGCACCTCGACGTGTCCCGAGGTGGGGGCCAGCAGCCCCTCGAGAATCTCCATGGTGGTGGTCTTGCCCGCGCCGTTCGGTCCGAGCAGGCCAAAGCATTCGCCCCGCCGAATCTGCAGGTCGATGCCGCGGACCGCCTCGACAGGTGGCCGGCCGGGGTACGTCTTCACCAGCTGCCGGCAGTCGATGGCGAGTTCAGAAAGATCGCCCGTCATGCCGCCGGCCCCGCCTGCCGGGCCCGCTCGACTGCCCACACCAGGCAGATCCAGCCCAGGAGGAACAGTGTGCCCCCCAGCGGGACGATGAACATGCCCACCCACCGCAGGGCCAGCAGCGAGTAGAGGTACAACCCTCCCGAGAAGCAGGCGGTGCCGGCGAGGAAGGAGGCGGCGGCCCGCTTGAGCCATGGGCGATTGTTCCGCACGGGCAGCAGCCCCAACCCCATCAGGGCGAGGGCGTGATACATCTGGTAGCGGACCCCGGTTTCGAAGTCGGCCAGGTACTTCTTGTCGAGCGGGACGGTCTCGACCACCTGCCGCCCTTCGGGGGTCGCCACGGTCTTTTCGAAGACCCGGCCCCGGTATTTGGTGCGGAAATGCCCTTCCAGCCCATGGGCGGCGAAGGCCCCCAACGCAACGGCGAGGCCGGCTAGGGCTGCGCCCCACCGGG
>CAIUHT010000098.1 GCA_903898975.1 uncultured Planctomycetaceae bacterium | reverse complement strand
GGGACCGGCCCCACGACGGGGGTGATGGTTGATAAAGAGGGGCTGATCATCTCCAGCGCCTTCAACTTCATCTCGCGCCCCGCGACGATCCTGGTTACGCTGCCCGATGGACGGAGGCTGCCCGCGACGCAGGTGGCCACCGACCACCTGCGGATGCTGACGCTGCTGAAAGTGGTGGCCGACAACCTCACCCCGCCCGAAGTCTGCCCGCCGTCGGAATTCGCCGTTGGTCAATGGGCCCTAGCGCTCGGCAAATCGCTCGATGAGCAACCGAGCGTGTCGTTGGGCATTGTCTCGGCACTGGGGCGGGTCTGGGGGAAGGCGATTCAGACCGATGCGAAGGTTTCCCCCATCAACTACGGCGGCCCGCTGATCGACGTGCAGGGGCGGGTGATGGGCATCCTGGTCCCGCTGTCGCCGACCGCCCAGGGGGATGTCGCCGGGGTCGAGTGGTACGACTCGGGAATTGGTTTCGCGATTCCGCTGGCCGATGTGCTCTCGGCGTTGCCCCGACTGAAGGGGGGCGAGGATCTGTTCCCCGGCCTGATGGGGATCTCGCTGAAAGGGCAAGACCTGTACGAGAAGCCGGTGCTCATCGATCGGGTGCGGTACGGATCGCCCGCACACGAAGCGGGGTTCAAAGAGGGAGACCGCGTGGTCGAGATCGACGGCAAGCCGATCCGTTCGCAGGCGCAGATGAAACATGCGCTGGGCAATCGCTACGCGGGGGACCAGGTCCGCGTGACGGTCGAACGGGGCGAGGAACGCCTGACCGGAGACCTGAAACTGGTGGACAAACTTGTGCCGTACGAGCCAGCCTTCCTGGGAGTGCTGCCCGCGCGAACGGCAGTGCAGCCTGCCGCGACGGGACCGGTGACCGTGCGATACGTCTACCCCGACAGTCCCGCCTCGCGGGTCGGGATCGAGCGGGGTCAGCAGTTGCTGAAACTGGACGGGGAGCCGATCAGCGGGGCCGAGATGCTGTCGGACAAGATCAGCCGGACGCGCCCGGGAGAGAAGCATCGGCTGGTGGTGCAGACAGCGGCAGGCGAGAAAGAGGTTGAGTGGCAGGCGACGTCGATGCCGTCGCTGGTGCCGGTGGATATCCGCCCGGCCCCCCAGCCCCCGCGCGCGTCAGATCTGGCCGACGCGAACCTGAAACTGGGTCGGTTCACCGCCAAGAGCGAGGCTCACGACCATGAATACTGGGCGTTCGTCCCCGAGGACTACAACCCCGACTACGAATCATCGCTGCTGGTCTGGCTGCATCCTCCCGGAGACACGATGGAGGCGGCGATCCTGAAGGCGTGGCAGACGCACTGCGAGGAGTGGGGAATCATCCTGCTGGCCCCGAAGGCGAAAAACCTGGCCGGGTGGACGCCCGACGAGGCGGAGTTCGTCAAGGACCTGACCGAACAGTTCCAGCAGCAGTATCGCGTGGATAAAACGCGGACCGTGGTGCACACGCACGGCGGGACGGGGATGTTCGGCTTTGGGCTGGTGTTTGGAAACCGCAACCTGTTTCGCGGCATGATTGGCTCGGCCTGCTCGCTGCCGGCTCCGCCTCCCGACAACACCCCGGAATCCCGGCAGCAGTTTTACCTGGCCAGTGCCGACAACGATCCCGCGCATCGCCTGGTGCTGATGACCGCCAAGACGCTGCGCGATCAGAAGTACCCCGTGGTGCACACGGTGAGCCCGGGAGCCGGAGCGAAGTACCCCGGGGGGGGAGTGCTGCTGGAAATGGCAATCTGGCTCGACTCGCTCGATCGCATCTGACCACGCCACCTGCGGCGCGCGGATGCGTGCGAGCGAAAGCGTGCGAGCGAAAGCGTGCGAGCGAAAGCGTGCGAGCGAAAGTGTGCGAGCGGACCGGAATGACGCCGGCCCGTCGTTATGCCGGGCGATTGCGGGCCTGCCAATGACCGCCGCGTGCCCGGCGTCTCCGCTGCCCCAAGAATTGCTGACGAGGCGCAGACTCGGTGGCGGCTGGTGAGCCCCAGGCTTCACGAGCAGTTGTTGCGGTGCGGGCCGGGACGGTGCGGGCTGCGGCGGTTGTCGCGGCTAAT
>CAIUHT010000097.1 GCA_903898975.1 uncultured Planctomycetaceae bacterium | reverse complement strand
GATCGATTCGGCGTCATCCATCACCACCAGCCCCTCGGTGGCTCCCCGCCGGGCGAAGCGGTAGGTGTGATGGTTGACCTGCGTGGTCTCGCGAATAAAGAGCGCGTCGAACTCGGCGATGCGGGCGTAGTCGTCACGCCCCACAATCTCGGCCCCCAGCCCCATCGAGTTCGCCGCCTTGACAAACTTGTCGATCGCCCGACGATTCGACGGGGCCAGCTGGTCGTCGGCGTTGTAGAGGATCGCCAGGTCGTACTTGGTCGGGACCCGTTTGCGGACCGAGCTCCGGCGGCCGGCGAAGTACTCGGTCGCCTGGGCGATCACGAACGGGTGATGCGACTGCGGGATTTCTCCCAGCGGAATGGGGCTCAGTTGTCGCAGTTGCCAGCGGCCGTCGGTCCGTTCGAAGTGGGCCCGCAGCAGCGGGGCCTGGAAGAGATTGAACAGGTGCAGGGCCAGGCGGTCGTAGCGCTTGGCCAGGTTTCGCCCGAAGTAGACCGAGAGGGTGAATTCGGCCGACTGGATCGGGGCGAGCGTCGACTGGATGAGTTCGTCGAGGTCGTCCGACACGAACCGCACCATCGTCTGCGACTTCATGTCCTGGATCGTGGTGATGTTCGGACACGGACGATGTCCGCGGGCCTGAGCCAGCAGCGTCACGTAGTACCCGGCGGTCTGGTAGCGATAGCTGCGGCAGAGGTTGAACAGCTTCACCCCCCGCAGCGACCCAAACCGGGGCTGGGTCAGGTACGACCGGGCGTCGGTCACCTCGACCCCCGGAATGTGGAATTTCCACTCCGAGATGTTATTGACGACGATGAGTGTGGACACGGCGTTGAGTTCGGGAGGAACGGCGGGGTTCAATGATCAACAGGTTGGCGTCGTACGTCACAATGCCCAGCAGGATCGCGCAGATCACCCGATCGATGCTGATGACATACCGCTGCGAGCCCGCCAGCGGATTCTTCCGGATCGGGTCGGCGACCAGCACGTCGCGGGTCTCAGGGTCATAGCCGCACAGCACCACAAAGTGCCCGGCGGGCCACCCCTGTACATCATCTTCAGCCCCATCGGGACCAAATTCGCGGGCGGTGGAATACAGGTACGTCGCCGACAGCCCGGTCAGGATGGGAATCTCGCGCTGCAGGTAGCGGCGGATGAGGGCGGCATTGAGTTCCTCGTACCGCAGCTGGCCCCCCAGCGAGAGAAATTCGAGGTAGGCGTCGGTCGCCAGCCGAAGCTTCGGGTCGGGCTTGGCGTCCCGCTGCTGCGCGAGCTTGGTGGGCAGATCGACCAGCACTTCGCCGAACCAGGTGGGGTCGAACAGCTGCAGGTTGTAGGTGAAGATGCGGGCGGTGTAGCCGCGGCGCAGGGCATGATTGGCGAGCAGCACATCGAGCGTGCCCCCCCCTTCCAGCATGGGGACCTCGGCGAGGAGCTGCTCGAGGGGGAGGGGATCGCCGAAGTACTGGTACAGCGCATGCAGGCAGGTTGGACCGCACGTGAAGTCATCGGGCTGGGTCTGAATCTCGACCTGCAGCTTTGTCTCCATGCCGACCGCGATGCTCGGAGG
>CAIUHT010000096.1 GCA_903898975.1 uncultured Planctomycetaceae bacterium | reverse complement strand
TCTCTGGGTCGATGATGACGAATATCTGATCCAGTTTTTCACCGACAAATTGGAAATGCGTGGCCATACCGTCCGGCATGCGAGTAATGTCCGCGAAGCCAAAGAGGCTATCACCGCAAAGCAACCGGATCTCGTCATCATCGACGTGATGATGCCGACCGGCGAAGACCACGATTCCCTTGATTCGCACGGAGGATTTCGTTCGGGACTTGTTCTGGCAAAATGGATCACCCAGAACTTTCCCCAGGTCACGTTTATCGGCTGCTCAAACGCGGCCTTTATTGGAGAAGTACCAGAGTTCTTCGAGAAGCATGGCGCGGGATTTATTCACAAGTTGTTTATGTCGAATGGGATCACGGATCGAATCGAAAGAGCGCTTGGCCTCAACGATCACTCTCCAATTGCCACGTTCATTGTCCACGGTCACGATGACACCGCAAAGTTGGAACTGAAAAACTACATTCAAAATACACTGCGCTGGCCGGAACCTACGATTTTGCACGAGCAGCCATCGCTTGGTCGCACGGTCATCGAGAAGTTTGAAGACGAAGCAAGAAAGGCATCTGTGGTATTCGTGCTATTGACCCCCGACGACAAAATCGCTGGTAATGCTGACTCCAATGCAACGAAGCGTAGGTCTCGCCAAAATGTCATCTTTGAAATGGGCTACTTTCTTGGCGTCCTTGGTCGCCAGTCCGGTCGTGTCTTGTTGTTGCACAAAGGGCCGTTAGAGCTGCCATCCGACCTCAGCGGGGTTGTGTATGTTGATATTTCGCACGGCATTGCGTCCGCAGGCGAAGAAATCCGCAGAGAGGTCCAGCTCATAAAAACCGCATAACAAGTCGGTCAACCGGAGCGGCCAGGGCCAGCGCACACTGAGTTGTGATCCCCGTAACGACTTAGGTCAGGAACTCGATGCTCCACCCGCACGCCCGCCGCTTCATTGCCAGGCTATGCTTGCTGGGATGTTGCTTCAAAAGTGAGAGCGTGAACCGGTAGAGCCAGGCGAAATTCTCCCGGGCTGACCTCTCCCGCGTTCTCGATTTGTCCTCGCGATAGGTCACATCGAGGACGCAGTGACAGCTGTTCTCAATCCGCCAATGACTACGAATCGCGCGTGCGAATGTCTTCACCCCCAGCGGGAGACTGCTGATGAAGTAGCGCACCTGCTCGGTGGTCTTCCCCGCACGGACAGTTGTCAGTTTCACAAACCCAATCGTGGCCAAGCCACGCCAGTCCTCGGAGCTGGTCAGTTCGGCTGGAGCCGCGAACTGGAAAACCTCCCGTGTTTCCTCGCGCCCATGGCCGCGTGACTTCATGACCACACGTCGGACCTGCCCGTCGGCCAAGTCGTTATCGAACTGCTGTGTCACGTACTCAATCACATTCTCCTTCAATTTCCCCTGGTTGTCCTTTAACGCGAGCACATAGTCGCCACCACTGGCGACGATCTGCTCCGCGATCTCCCTCTGGGTTCCAATCGCATCGATCGTGACGATGGCCTCTTTGAGTTCAACTTGGGCCAAAACCTCGGGAATTGCCGTGATTTCATTCCCCGTCTCCGGTGTCGCCACCTGGGCCAGGCTGAGGCCGTACTCACTCGCCCAAACAGAAACCGTGTGCAGCGCCTTCAGGCCGTTGAGGCGATCATGGCTGCGTCGCAGGGTCTTGCCATCGACAGCCAACACGGGACGGTCCTCCCCCGTGGCTTCAGAAGCAGCCTCGCGAAGGGTCTCAATCCATTCCGAGAAACAGGCTTGGAAAATCCCGGGCTTCAGGGCGCAGAACAGTCTCCGAAACACATCCTTCCGCGGGACCCCATTGGGGAGCGGCACAAGCTTCCTTAGCGCATCGGCGTGGATGGCAGCCCATGTCGCGATTCCCGTCGGGCCGCTCGCCCCAGCCAAGACACCCAAGATGGCAATGACGATGACGCTTGCGAGCGGATGTTTCCGGTTGACGGTCGAGCGCGGATCCTCCAGCTTTGAGAAGTGACAGAGGACCTCATCCATGACGATTCGTCGGGGGCTCATTGCAACTCTCACTGAGCGGACAGAAGGTGCCAACCACGCCAGCACTTCTAGCCCATTTGCGCGCGAAGCGCAAATTACCTATCTTATTTAATCGCTACAGACTGCGCGCTGGCCCTGTACACACATGGGATTGAGGCATTTTCCGATGACTCCTTAGTCTTTCAGTTGCCTCAACAATTCCCACGTGTGCTCCACTTTAGGGTCCAGTGGCTTTGCCTCAGAAAACTTCCGGTCCACTGGAGTGGGCCACGCCAACGCTGCCAGGTCTACTACGTCAAACCGTTCCAGCAGCCCGAAACAGAACGCCTCCGGCAGCTCTTCAAACCGGCGATTCTGTTCTAGCACGTCGTGCAGAGATACCAGCGGATCGAGCAATCGCACACGATTCCAAACTTCGGGCTGCAGCCCGGCAGACATCAACCCCGCCAGGCTCAAGCGGGGACCCTGAACCACCAATTCCAGCGATTCGTCCGCAGCCACAATCTTTCGCCAGCGAGCCACCGCAGCAATTTGTGCGGCCTGAAGTCCCGCTGGTCGCTCACCCACGCTCCCGGCTATCAGTTCGAACAGATAATTCCTGGTCCCTTGAGCCCCCTCGCCAACAAACACCGGGTCGCACACGCACACCCTGCGGTTCTTTCCCAACCATCGAGCCACCTCTTTCACCAGCCCGGCCTTCCCCTGATCTCCCACCAAGACCACGCAGCCCTCTGATTGGGCGGGGACCAGTTCAATCAGCGGTAAGGTCGGCAAATCCTGCACACTCACTTGCCATTTCCGCACTGTCACTCCCATCAATTCGATCCGACTGATCGGTGCCGCCACCACCTCGTCATTGCCCCAGCGATTCCGAGTCAGTTTACCCAACGCTCGCCGAGCCTCGGACTGCCAGTCGCGACACGCCGCCGCTCCACTTGTCCATGTGCGGCCTTGGGGCAATTCCGCGGCCAATGACTTTGCCAGACTGCCAAAAGTCGCGTTTCCCTCAGGCAGTGGAACCGCCAGCTCCTCCTGGCTTTTCAGCTCGCTCTCCATGGGCAACTCCCGTACCGGGTAGTCGAGGGCTCCGTCAAAGAAATGAACCCCTACCATCGCATACAGTGCCTCGCGGTTTTCGAGCCCGAAGTTGTGGTCTCCTGGTTCGGCATTAATGTGATAACGCAGGTTCTGGTCGGCTCCCAACTGCCTGTACAGCGGCCGCGCCGTCGCCAGCAGTGGAGGCAACGCCTCCCGCGCCTGAAAGCAGCAATTGTCGGTCAGGTTGTAGGTCAGCAACGCGGGCCGCGGAGCCAGCAAGGCTGTCAGGTGCGTGTAGTCGGCGACAGTCGCCAGATCGACCGGCGTCTGCTCAGAATCTCCCAGGTCAATCAGGCTTACCAGCCTGGTCTTGAGACTGGAATAGCCTGCTACCGGGTTGCACAGCGTAACCCGCGAATCGAGTGCCGAGAGCACAATGGTTTGCCAGCCCCCACCCGACAGTCCGGACACCCCAACCCGCGAGCCGTCGGCCTCAGGAAGCTCCAGCAGCACATCCAAGCCTCGTGACATGGCCAGGTAAAAGGGCGCCAGCCCGCTCGTCCCAACCAGATCGAGCTGATTCATTTCTCCATGCAGGTATCCTGGCCCCCTCAGCTGCCCCATGCCCAGCCATTCTGGATTCAACACCAGCACGCCCCGTTTCGCCAGTTGAATGCATCGCGTTTGCTTGTAATCGGCCGCCTTTCCCACTGGATCGTGGCCATTCACATTCAAAAACACCGGTAACTTTCCGGTCATCCCCGTTGGGCGATACAGCACGGCGGGAATCCACAACCCTGGCACCGCCTCATACCGCAGCCGCTGCAAGGCGTAGTCATGTTTGGGCCCACCAGGCCTCTCCTCCAGCCACTCCACCCGAACCGGCCTCTGCTGCCACTCGGCAGCGCGGCCCCGTAGCACCACCTTCCGCAGAATCTCCTCTCGCAGGGCCGTCGCACGCGCGGGCCAGTCCTCGGCACGCGCGACGGGGGTGAACTCGGCAATCCGCGGTGTGAAGAACCGCCGCAACTCGGCCAACGCGTGCTCGGGTCCTAGCACTGGCTGCTGCACAGTCGCCTCCCAAGGCTCGGCAGCCATCCCCCGCATAGTTCCACCCAACCCCGAAACCAGCGACAGCACGCAACAAAATACCGCAAATCGTACGAGCCAAACGAGCCTCAAAAGGTTTTTCGCTCCCACTGAACTTTCACGACTCATTCTCTTGGGCCTCAGTTTGACTGTGGAGTCTGATGTAACCTCACCGTTGGCGACTGAAACTCGAGAGTGCCTTGCACTCTCGTTCCAATGCGTGCAACCGTTTCGAAATGATACCGGAATTCACCTTGGCGAACC
>CAIUHT010000095.1 GCA_903898975.1 uncultured Planctomycetaceae bacterium | reverse complement strand
CCAGGTGCATGAATACGGACACGATGTAGTAGGCCTTGGCCAGGGTGAGGATGCCCGGCATGCGGACGGAAGCAGAACGATTCTGGCGGGAGGCTCTTGATCTCGAACCCGCCAACACGGCACTGCTGTTGGTTTTGGGGGACTCTGCGGTCGGTGAAAATCAACTGGATGATGCCCGGCGATACCTGACCAAGCTTCGCTCAATTGAGGGAGACGGGGGGGCCAACGGTAATTTTCTGGAAGCCTTGATTCTGTCGCGGCCATTTCCGCTCGAACAGGTGTCCCGGGACAAGCTGGAATCAAAGGAGTCGGAAACTCTAGGGCAAATCCGTGAGTTGCTCGTCGAGACAGTACGGAAACGTCCCTCTTGGATTGATGGACGTCGGCTAGCCGGCCTGGTGGCTTGGCGGTTGGGTAAGGAGGATGAAGCCTTTCAGCATCTCAATCGCGCCCTCGAACTGGGAGATCGCTCGTCAGTCCCACAACTGATTGTCTGCGAGTATCTCTATGAGAGAAACCGGGACGAGGATCTGCTGGATCTCGTGACGCAACTCGAGCGGTTCACTCAAGCCAAGATTCCCGACTCCGTTCGTCGGGCGGGTGCGATGTCGGCTGTACGATTGCGCATGTGGGACAGTGCCATCAATCGGGCGGGGCCCGAGAGCAATGACGATGATCCGCAACAGGCGACCGCCCAAGATCTGCTGCTAAAGGCTTATGTCAAGATGCTGAGGGCAGGGACTCAGGAAGCGGAACGCGATGAGGTCTCACAACTTCTCGGTCAGGCCACCGAACGCGATCCGAGTCTTGGCTTCGCTTGGATTCTGCGTGTCTCATTTCTTCACCAGAGATGGCTGCAGTTGCAGCCCCGGAGCTTTGTTGAGCGGTCCGATCCTTCCCTGGCGGAGGATCCGTCGCTGGCTGTGATCGAAGAGGCCGCTGAAAAGATTCCCGGAACGCCCGCTTCGGGACGGCTCGTCACGCTGGCGCTGTGTCACGAAGCTCGGGGTAATCTTCCCGACGCCGAACGGTCATTCGTGCAAGCTCGTGCCACAGATGCTTCGAACATCGAGGCGGCAGTCGAGCATGTCAATTACCTTGTTCGGCAGGGCTACAGCGAGCGGGCCCTCGAATTGCTGACCGATCTCTTGGCCAATAGCCGTAAGATTCCCCGAGAACAGCAGACCCGCCTCGTGCGGCTTAAGGCGCGGTTGACTGCGGCCACCACTCGGCGCTACGGCGAGTTTCAAGAGGCGATGGAACTGCTGGGCGACTCGATCGATATCGACCTAACAGATACCGAGGACTTGCGGGCTCAGTTGTATGTGCTTTCTCGCAGTACGATTCGCCAGGACCTGCTTCGTCGGGCCCTGATCCTGCAGGTACTGGTCCGACGTGGGGCCACGACGAACTCCGAAATCATTGAAATGGCCGACCTTTTCAATGCCGCGGGCCGTTGGACCGAGGCGTTGGGCTGGTACCGCGTGTTGCTCAATAAGGAGCCACGCAATCCAGATTTTCAAGTCGCCTTTCTGCGATCGGCGATCGAACAGCCCAAACTGGCCGAGAACCAACCACTGTTCCGCGAGATCGAGAATTCATTGGGGATTCTTGAACAGGTCGAGCCCGGTGGGTTTCGCCCGACGGCCATGCGGATCCGGTTCCATGTCAAGCTGGGTGAACGCGATCAGGTGACAGCTGTGAGTGAATCATTTCTCGAGAAGCTTGCCACGCGTCAGGCGACCGATGTCGCCCGCGATTTGGCGAACGAGCAGCGGCTCGTCTATGTACTCGACGCACTGCAGAACGCAGAACCCCCTCCTTCTGAAGCCGACAACACCGCCATCAACGAACTTCGAAGTACCCTAGTTGCCAGACTCGAGGCGGCAAGCGAGCAGTCTCAGCAGTTGCTGGCAAGCGCCCCGGCTCGACAGCTCATGACCGCCGAACTTGCTGGTCTGCTTGCTCCAGATCTGGAGGAGATTGGAGAACTGGCAGTCGCCGAGCGACTGTTCACTCAATTTGCCCAGCAGGGAGGAGACCCCAAGGCACCTCTGTTCCTTGCTGCTTTCCACTCCCGTCGAGGGGAGGTCAGCCGGGCACTCACAATCTTCAACGAGACGGCTGGGCGGGTGGATCCGGTCCTGCGTTCCCGATCTTTGGTGTCATGTTTGCGGGTTGGGCGGGCAAGTGCAGCGCAGGTCGAGTATGCCCGGGCCAGGCTGCAAGAGCTGCTGACCGACGCATCGACCCCGATGCAGCGTTCCGACCTGTTGATTTCGGTCGCGGATCTCGAAGTGCAGCATGGACAGAACCAGCGAGCGCTTGAAATCTACCAGGAAATCCTCGCGATCGACCCGGAAAACGCTACTGTGTGCAACAATATGGCGTGGATCCTGGCCTTCGATCCCAATCGCTTGCCGGAGGCACGGGAACGGGCTCAGAAGGCGCTTGAACTGGTCGGTCCAGCCGCCGAAGTTTTGGACACATTGGCTGTCATCCATCTGCAGTCGCGGGAGTACAACGAGGCATTGCAACTGCTGCGGCAGACGCTCGAGGCGCCGACCCGCTGGATCCGTTTCTACTGGATGCACATGGCGGTGGCCCAGTTCGAGAGCAACGATCTCAATCAGGCGCGCGAGGCTCTGGAAAAAGCGCGGAATGCCGGGTTTCGAGAGACCGAAATGTCCACGCTCGAAGCGACTCGTTTCGGTCCGGTCATCGAACAGATTCGGGCTAACCTTACCGAAGAAGCCACTCCCGCCACTTAAGTTGAGACTGGTTCCACTCCCGAAGGTGGACAGACTGGAGTGGATACCGTTGGCTTCCAGTCAGCGCTGAGGCAGTGCAATCGCGCACCCTGTCATCACTCCACCCGCTCATCGTGAGTACCAAGCGCCTGTGAACCGCTGTGCCAGGTTATTGGGGGAGTCAGTGAAACTTGTCGACCCGGGCTGAAACACTCGATCCACTGATCTTTACTTCGGTGCGTCGCTTGAGGCTTGTGGTCTGACTCCTGGCCACTGCGGGTTGAAAAGTGGCTGGGAGTTTGGCTCGACACATTTGCGCTCAGACAACGTAAAGCTGGGGCAGAGTGATCCAGCCTTGGGCCACCGCAGCTCGGACTAAATTATGGCCCAATCGACAAGGCCGACAACCGCCGTCCTCTCGTGGGTCACGTGTTCGGTGCCTAAATCGCTCGCCGAAAACTTGCATGCCCGGGGCGAGTCCCGGTGCTGAAACCGATCCTCTTGGTCGGGCCGGAGATGCGAAGAGGTTGCGGTTGATTCGCTGAAGGTTTAGTTGACGCTTCGGAAGTTATCTTCGTTGGGGATACTTCGATTCAAAGTCAGCCTTCGAGAGGGGGAAAGTCAGGGTAATTCCCTCCCGCTCGAACTGAGCCTTCACCGAGACGCTTCGTTGCCATTCCTCTTCGCTTAACGAGCCATTTTTGTCAATGTCGAGGGCCGTGAAGGCGCGCTCGGCCGGGGGCATTGAGCCGCGGCCCGGTCCTCCCCCTCGCGAGCGGTCGCCACCACCCCCACGCCCGCCAGACTCGCCGCTTGCTGGTTGTCTGGTAGGCTCTGAACGGGCGGGGCTTCCGCGACTCCCTCCGGAGGCTGGGGGCCCACCTGCCCCTCCCATGGCAACATTCGAGGATCCTTGGATGACCGAGGCAGTGACCGCGCGCGGTTTGTCTTTGCGAAGAAATTCGGCGGCAGTCACGAAACCGTCATTGTTCAAGTCGAGCTTTTGGAAGGTGGCGAAGTCGGTCCGGGGCCATTCGTAGAGCCCTAACTGTCCATCGCCATTGGTGTCTTTCGCGACATACTCCTCGGGCAGGGCCGCGGACCGCTGTCGAGCCGTTGTGGGCTTCGAGCCGGCCTCTGCTGCCACCCGAGGAGGGCCGCCAAGGGAGTTGTTGGCTGGCGCAGCTGCTGGACCCCCTTGGGTGGGAGTGCCTGACTGGGGCACTCCAGGAACGGCAGCGGAAGGTGCGGCGGTCCCCGGCGGGTTGGAGTTAGGTGGCGTGGAAGCTCCCGGCGAAGTGGGGCCAGCCCCAGGATCTCCTCCCTCGCCGTCACGGCGCCCTCGGCCGACTCCACGAAACCGCT
This sequence comes from uncultured Planctomycetaceae bacterium, assembly GCA_903898975.1. Taxonomy (GTDB): domain Bacteria; phylum Planctomycetota; class Planctomycetia; order Planctomycetales; family Planctomycetaceae; genus UBA10511. The sequence continues at coordinate 4,692 of CAIUHT010000095.1, read as the reverse complement.
GCATGACCTGCTGGGTCATCTCGGTGAATTCCGCTTTTGTGATCGGTTTCGATAGGTCGCGTCCCCCAGCTTCGAACATCCGTCGCATGGGAGAGGCCTGCAGCTCTTCGGGGTCGAGTTGCTGATTGCCATTTGTGTCGATGCGATTGAAGAATTCATCGGGGTTACCGCCCCCACGACCGAACCCCTGGGCATAAACAGACTGCGACGCAAGAACCGAACAAATGGCACAGACCCAGCTTGCCCACTGCGACTTGAGCGACATGAAGACTCGTTCCGAAACTTTCGAGGAGGTTTGGTGGGGACCCAAGGGGGGGCTGATGTCGCACGGGTTGCCTAATCGCCAAAATTCGGCGGTTTGAGGAAACCGACAGCGACATACTAGAGTAGTACTCGGCTGAGTGCGATGGGAGATTGGCCTCATTGGGCCAACTTCTATTCATTCGGGTTCCCAGCTGCCGTGCGGCGCGGGCGGGGGGAGTGGGTGCAGCCGGCGGTTGTCGGCAACGTGGTTTGGGCTTTGGTCGCTTGGCTCCCAGGTCTAGTTGACATGCGTCAGTTTGCTTTGGCTGTGCGTACATTTTTCCTGGCGTGGCTGGCGGCGGGATCATTGGTCTCGTCGACGGAGGCCTTTTTTCAGGGCGTGCAGAGGGGCGGTTTCCGAGAAAACTGGATTTTGGAATTCCTCGCCCGAGATAACATCCGGGCCGAATTGAAGATTACCGACAAACAGAGGGCCGATCTGGAGGAATTGAGTAAGACCTTCGAAGAGCAGCGGCAGGCCCTGCGGCAGGGCTTTCGCGGGATGACTCGTCCTGAAGAGTTCCAGACTCGGATGGAGGAGGACCGCAAGAAGCGTGAGGAGCTCGGCAAGCAGGCAGAAGAGAAAGTCAAAGGTATACTCGACGCTCAACAGTTCACCCGTTATCGGCAGGTCTTCCTTCAGTCTCTAGGTGCTCAGGCACTGGCCCGCGATGAAGTTATCACCGAATTGAAGTTCAGTGCCGATCAGAAGCAAAGACTCCAACAGGTTCAGGACGAGTTTCGGGGAAAGCTGCAGCAGTTGGGATTTTTTGGAAACCCGGAAGAGCGTCAGAAGCTTCTCGAAGAGCGTGACGCGGCCCTCAAGGGTGTCTTGACCGCGAGCCAGCAAACCGAGTGGGAGGCCAAGCTGGGGCCCAGGTTCGACGCTGAAGCGGCCCCAGGTGGTCCCGGGACGGCGGGGGATAGGCCTGGGGCTCCTGTGGCGGTAAGTGGGGATTCGGGGAACGCTCAGGCTCCTCGGCGCACCGATCGCAAGCAGGTGGTCGAGTCAGCTCCCACAGGACCAATCGTAGCTGACTTTTCGGGTAAGCCAGCCGGTCCGACCGGCGGTGAAATGTCCACCGACTCTCCGGCGGGCGAGGGTGAGAAACCTGAGGTAAATCCCGATGAGGTGGAAGTCCGGTTCAACTTTAGGTTCGCCCCATGGGAAAACGTCCTGAAGCTATTCGCCGAGACAGCAGGGCTGTCGCTCGACATGAATGAGGTGCCCAGCGGCACATTCAACTACTTCGACAGCAAGACCTACACCGTGCGGGAGGCGCTCGATGTTCTTAATGGCTATCTGCTGCGGAAGGGCTTCACGCTGGTGTACCGAGATCGGTTCCTGGTGGTGTGGAATCTGGACGAACCGCCTCCGCCGAACTTGATTCCCCAAGTGACGCTCGAGGATCTAGGGGATCGGGGCAAAAACGAATTGATGTCCGTGATTATCCCATTGACAGGAACTGACGCCAAGACAGCTGCGGAGGACATAAAAGAATTGCTGGGCCCTCAAGGTAAGGTCGTGCCGCTGGCAAAAGTCAATCGGTTACTGGTCACCGACATTGGTGCCAACCTGCGCCGAGTGAATGAACTGCTTGACGGATTGTCGAAAGTCGCCGACGCCAAGGGGAACTTCCGGCAGTTCAAGTTCAAGCATGTCTCAGCACTGGAAGCCGAGCGAACCCTGCGCGATCTCTTTGCCCTGTCACCCCGGGTGAGTTCGACTCGGATGTCGTCGGGACCGCCGACGACACGGTCGCCCACGGGGCAACCGCAGCCCTCGCAGCCTCAGCTGCCTGGCTGGCCCCAAATGGGCTGGAGCGGCGGTGGTTTTAATGGCTTTGGGGGCTTTGGAGGCCCACAGATGAGCTTTGGAGGCGGCGGTGGCGGGGGTGAATGGTGGCGCCGTCGCGAGGGACGCGACGGAGGAGATCGTCGCGAGGGGGGAGATCGCCGCGAGGAACCCCAGCAACAGCCGCAAGGCAGTCAACCACAAGGTGCGGCGAATGTCGGACAGCGTATTCAGCTGACGGTGGACCTGCGAACCAACAGTCTCTTGGTCACCGCTAACCCTGATGACATGGCGCTGGTTGAAAAGACCATCGAGTCGATCGACGTGCCCGAATCGCCTGAAGCAGTCGCGGGGCGTGGGGCGAATCAGCCTCAACTCGAAGTCTATCCGCTGAACGCCGCCGATCCGCGAATGGTTGTCGACATGCTGAATGCCACAGTCCCCGGGTTGGTCATTTACGAGGACCTAAAGACCCGGCGGATCAACGTGTACGCCTCGGCCGCCGATCAAGAGCAGGTAAGATCCATCATCAAGCAACTCGATGGTGGGGCTGGCGAGTCAGTGACAGTGGTTCCATTGCGAAAATTGGAGCCAGTTGCAGCTGCTACCAGCCTGCGATCCCTCTTCGCAAAAGATGCCGCCGACGCGCCTAGCATTGAACCCGATGCGGTGGGGCGACGGTTAATGGTCCGCGGTTCGCCGGAGCAGGTCGCCGAAGTCCGCAAGGTGTTGGAACAATTGGGTGAAGATGGATCGGGGGGCGAACGTCGAGAGTCGAACGGCGGACCGCTCAGGACGATCGATCTGGGCGGGCGCGATCCCGCGATGATTCTCGAGATGGTGAGCCGAATGATGGAATCGCAAGGACAGCGGTTCAAAGTTCTGCGGTCGCAGCCAGAGGGGGAATCGGGACCGGTCTCAGAGCCTGCGAGTGATGCGCCGCAGCGAGGCCGGCCGAGCTCGATGTTCGAACGGCGGACATCCCCGCGTCCGGTGACGGAGGACATGGAGGGGCGTGCACCTTCGCAGCCACTACGCGAGCGTTCAGCACCTAGCAATGAGTCGAAGGAGACCGACGCCAATCGTGGGGCTACGACCCGAGAGACGGGGATCCGCGGTGTGGATCGGCATGGCGTTAAGACGCGACAGGTTGAGGAAGTCGGCTCGGGGGCGATTGACGATCTGGCCCGTGAAGTGGATGAATTGCTCGAGGGGCGGCCAGCCGCGGAGGGGCGGGCCGAGGCTCCGCAGGCGCGGGCGACCTCGCCAGGTACTGATGCCGAGCGTCGGAGGAAATCGAGATTCTCGGAACTCTGGGTTCGCCGGGCCTCGCAGGGGAATAACAGTGAAGAGCCGAGCGTCGGGGAGTCTCCTCGGAATCCAGAGACGAATAGTGGCGAGCAGGGCGCGGAGGCGACCGAAGGAAAACTGCCCGAGTCTCAATGGCGAGGGAGGGCAGAGCCTGATCGGCAAGTTGCGGTGCGGAACGGGGTCGCGGCTCCCCAGGGGGGCTCCGATGTTAGCGCGAGCGTGGTGGGTGGCAAGTTGATTCTTGCGGGGAGTGACATGGAGCAACTCGACGAGGTCGAATCGCTGATCGAATCGTTTGTGCAGACATCGCCCAATCAGCCGCGGTGGATCGTGTACTACTTGCGGGCGGCTGACGCGACTGAGACGGCGACCACTTTGGGTGCGTTGTTTCCGCAGGGGTCGGTCACCCAGACTGCAACTCAAAACTCCGGCTTTTTTGGCAGCCTGACTGGAGGCCTTTCGTCCCTGGGGGGCAGCCTGATGGACATGACCGGAATGAACTCGCTCGGAGGGGCGGCACAGCCCCTGCGGATCATTCCTGAACTTCGTTCGAATTCACTGTTCATTAGCGGGCCTCATGATCAAGTGCAGGCGATTATGGAGGCCCTGCAGGTTCTCGATGCGGCGGAGTTGCCCGAGTCATTCAAAGATCGAGTTCCCCGGCTGATCCCATTGGAATACGCGGATGCGACCGAGGTATACAGCATTTTGCGAGACGTCTTTCGCGAGCAGATTGACCCAACCATGGGGAACCCTCTGGCAGCGATGCAGCGCGGGGGCGGGGGCTTCAACCCGCTGGCAATGATGATGGGGGGAGGCGGGGGCAACCAGCAACAGGGAGGGCGTCGTCCGCGGGCGGTGGATCTCACATTGGGGGTTGATGAGCGGACGAACACGTTGATTGTTAATTCGGGGGAACAGCTTTACAGACAAGTAGATGCGGTCGTTGCGGCGCTCGACGATTCTGTCCGCGATGCGAATCCTACGGTCAAGGTCGTCGGTCTGCAGAATTCGAATACTGTTGTGGCCAGCCAGGCACTCTCCTCTTTGCTCGGGAAGGTGCGCGTCGGCTCGACCGGCGCGGTGGCGAACCGTGGCGGACCGGGGGGACGTGCTGGCGGCTTTGGAGGCGGTGGCGGTATGGGAGGAATGCCGGGCATGGGCTTCCCGGGGGGCGGCATGGGGATGGGCTTTCCAGGAGGAGGGATGGGGGGAATGCCCACCCAGATGATGATGAACCCTGGAATGGGTGGGGGATTTGGAGGTGGTGGTGGCCGCGGTGG
>CAIUHT010000094.1 GCA_903898975.1 uncultured Planctomycetaceae bacterium | reverse complement strand
TCTCGCGGGGCTCGCTGTGCGACGTCTTCTCGCGGGGCTCGCCGTTTAGGGTCTTCTCGCGGGGCTCGCTTTGCAGCGTCTTCTCGCGATAGCCGATGGGGATCACGTCGACCTGCTGTTCGCGGGGATTGATCGCGTAGAGTCCGGGGGGGAGCGGTTCGGGCTGAATGCCCTGGCGGGCGCCGGTGCGGGGGTTGTCGGTCTGGTTGGTCACCACCCCCACGTGCCCGGTCTCGATGCGGACCCAGCCCGACTGCTTCACTTGCCGGCCCGACGACACATCGGCCTGCCCCTTGATCTTCTTCACCTCGTAGGCGTACGGGTTCACCCGATACCGCCCCGGGCCGTAGACCCGCCGGAGTGTTCCCTTGCTGGTCGTCTCGCCCAGCTCCCCCTCGACCAGGAACTGGCTGTCCCCCAGTCGTCCCGCCCCTGCGGCTGGGTCGCTCCCCACCAGGCTGGTCACCACCGCCAGCTCCCCGGGCTCGACCACCACGTCCTCGACCAGGGTCCGCTCCCACCAGAGGGGGCAGTAAAAGTGCCGACCCGGCCCCGGCATTTCCATCAGCACCCCCACTTCGAGGGGCTCGCGGCGGGCCAGTTGCCCCGGTTGCGGGGAGTGGCCCCGCCCCAGCAGCAGCGGCCCCTTGTACCGCAACAACAGGCTCTTGCCCGGCGGAACAAAGATGCGGTTGATCGACCAGTTCACAACCTGCCACGCGGTGCAGCCCAACAGGGCCACCAGCGTCAGCAACTTGATACGGGATTTGAGTGACATCGCGATGAATTCCTGCGAACAGTGGGCAATGAGCGAAATGGGAATCTGTGAGCCAACACCATGGGCGACGTCATCGGGCCTTGAGGAAAAACCCCCGCCCGACGGTCGCCCGACCGGTCATTCTGCGGGGCCCGGTTCCGCGTTCGCTTCGGGAGGTTCCACTCCTGCTGCGGTCGGAGGGGCGTCGGGGCTGACTGGTTGAGTTTTCGAATCGACGGCTGGTCGGCCGGCGGGGCGAACCGCGGGCCGGGCCAGGGAGCCGGCCCGAGGGCGAGTCGACCGCGGCTCACCCACCACGCCGTTGTCGCCTCGGGGGGTGGGTGACCGGGTGGGCTCGCCGGGGGTGAACTGCTGGAAGATCTCCATCAGCGGGCTGTCGGCGGTGTTGATCATCAGCTTGCGGTACGCGCCCGCCAGCTTCTGATAGAGCACGTACTGGGCGAACTGCTGCCCGTCTCCATCGAAGGCGGCGACCGATTGTCGCCATCCGGTCGCCTCGGCGGCGTTCTTCTGCGACAGCACCTCGGCGACCCCCTCGCCACGGGCCTTGGCCGCCGCCGCCTCGTCCTCAGCCGCCTCGAGCAGCAGCTTGGCGACCTCCAGTTTCTCTTCTCCCTTGGTGACGGCGACCTGCTGTTCACGCTTGGCCTCGGTCGTCTCGCGCACCACCTCCTGCTCGGCGGTCACCAGGGCCTGCTTCTGCTTGACCAGCTCTTTCTCGATCGCGAGTTTGACTTCCGATTTCTGCTGGAGGATCTGCTGCGTGAACTGCTGGGCCTGCTGCTTGGCAATTTCCCGCTGCTGCACGGGCTTGGCAATCTGCTGCGGCGGGTTGATCTTGGTGATGAGCGCCTGGACGATCTCGACCCCCAGCGGGTCGCACGCCTCCTTCATACTGACCTGGTAGTTCTCCTGGAAGTGCGTCCGGCCCTGGATGAAGTCGCGGCCTGAATTGTTCGAGCCCTGCAGCCGGCAGAAACTGCGGGCCGCCGGGAGGATCACCTTCCGCATCACCTCTTCATCGACCTGGCTGCCATTGGCCGCCTCGTTGTAGAGCACGAACACCTTCGCAGCCATGTCGGGCCGCACGCGGAACTCGACAATGCTGTCGAGGCTGACCCAGAAACCGTCCTTCGAGGGGAAGCCCAGGTCGCGGGTTTCGGACAGGTTGAACCGCTGGTTCCGGCAATCGACCAGGCTGACTGCGGTCTCGTAGGGGTTGAGGTAGTAGGTCCCCGGGTCGAAGGTCGCCTGCTCGACGCCTCGAAAGCCGGGCTTCACCAGCAGCAGGCGGTGGTTGGGATCCTGCGGGTCTTCCCAGTAGTCGGTCGCTGTGGGGATGGTTCCCACGAGGTTGGTGCGGACTCCCTTGAAGCCTGCCGGGACCACGACCGGGTCGTGAATCTCGACGCGATAGAGATAGGGGTTGAGGTAGTGCCGGCCTGGTTGGAGCACCCCGGGGACAATCCCCTTCTGGGATTCGTCCTTGGCCAGCAGTTCGCCCGTGGGGAGATCATCACCCGCGAGGCGGACGCGAACACCCATCTTGCCGTTGGGGACAACCACTTGGGGGAGCACTTCCCACGACCAGTCGAGCGGGTTGTACTGGAAGAAGTAGCGTCCTTCGCGGAGGACTTCGGCCTGGATTCCCTTGTGACCCGGATCGAGGGCGATCTCAGCGGTGTTGGGGAGATCGGTGCCGGTCTTGCGGAGGAGAATGGCCATATGCCCGGCAGGGACGTCGATGACGAATTGCCGGTAGGTGGTCGCCAGCATTCCGAAGGCGAAGATGGAGAGCCCCACACCGGCGGCGAGCCAGGCGGGGAGTGCCGAGCGGGTGGCGGGAGGGGGAGTGCCGCGTCGGGACTTTCCCCGCCCGGCCCCAGGCGAGGGGACGGGGGGCTCACTCAGTGAGTAGCCCTCGGCTGTTGGAGAAACAGGCGAGTCGGAGTGGGCTGCGGCAGGGGGCCGGTCAGGCGGGCCTGCTGAAGGCGAAGGCTCGTCGGGGAACAACGGGAGCGCAGGCTCACTCATGGGAGGCATCCCAGAAAACAGGGGAACGAGGGAGCGAGGCGGAATAACCTCACTTGCGGGCAAACATCAGGTCGGCTGATGATCATGCCTGTAAGAACGAAGAAGACCCACGCAAGGATCAAATTCGCCGACGCGGTTTTCCCGCCCCCGCAAAAAAGGCTCGAAACCGAGCATCAGGCGGTCGGTAAACGGATGTTTAGAAGATTCATCGGGCAGGGCCAATCATCGGAGACCCGGCCCTGTGGCTGCGCTCAGTGCAGACTCCGGGGCCACGGAGGCCACCGAGCCGGATTTCTCGCTGGCCGGCATGCAAACCCGGTGACTTCCTATTGCGCGGGGCGGGACGAGCGGCGAGTGCCGGCGCGAATCGCGTTGGTGATGAATCTTGCGTGAGAGAGAATCGTGCCCGGCCGACGCATCCCGGGCACTGCGTTCCCCTCTCCACCGACGGATGCGGTGTGTCAGCCGACTCGCGAACGAGCCCGCTGAGGGGGACCTGCCGCATCGCCGGTTCCTCGTGCGGGAGTGCACGGGAGGCGTGCGCAAAGGGGGCGCCAGCTCGCAGACGGTAGCGCTCTTGATCGCCGGGTGCTAGTCCAGCGTCCGTCGGTACTGCACCAGTTTCGACCAGTTGCGGAAGGTGAGCACGTTGGTGTTGACCAGCAGGCCCTGTTGCCACTGGCTGCGG
>CAIUHT010000093.1 GCA_903898975.1 uncultured Planctomycetaceae bacterium | reverse complement strand
GAGCACCTTGCCCGGGCCAATCTCGTAGAACTGGTCAACTCCCTGCGCCAGCAGTTCCCGCTGGCACTCCTCCCAGCGCACGGGCGACAGCAGTTGCCGCACCAGCCGCTCCCTGATCGCATCCGGCCCGCTGTGGGGCTGTGCATCGACGTTCGAAAGAACCGGAACCCGCGTCCCCCCCAGCGGAGTCGCCGCCAGTGCCTCGGCCAATCGCTCGTCAGCGGGCTTCATCAACTCGGTGTGAAACGCCCCGGCGACCGCCAGCACCGCGGTCTTGCCCCCCGCCTGCTCCGCCAGTTCCAGCGCCCGCGCGCAGCCCTCTTTCGAGCCCGACAGCACCGTGTTCCCCGGGCACAGGTAGTTCGCCACCCACAGCGGCCCCGCCTCGCGCGCCTGCTCGCAGATTGCCTCGGCCTGCTGCCGATCGAGCATCAGGATGCTGACCATTCCCGAGGGGTTCGCATCGGCCGCCGCCTGCATCGCCTCGCCTCGACGCTGCACCAGCCGCAGTCCGTCGGCGAAACTCAACGCCCCGGCGTAGACCAGCGCGGTGTATTCCCCAAGGCTCAACCCGGCGGCCAAAGAGGCCCCGGCGACCACCTCGGGCTGCGTGGCCTGCAATTGGGCCAGGGCCGCCAGGCTGGTCACAAAAATTGCGGGCTGGCTGATGACCGTGGAATCGAGGCGCTCCTTGGGACCCCGCAGGCAGAGCTCCAGCAGGTCGTACCCGAGGATCTCGGCGGCCTCGGCATAGAGGGCCGCTCCCGGCCCCTGGGCCACTGCCTGGCCCATGCCCACAAACTGGGCCCCCTGGCCTGGAAACAAGAATGCGGTCCGTCCCATCGTCTGCTCCTTCGTTGGTCCCGAGACAGATTTCGCCCCGAGCTTCCGATCCCCGCCCTGGTGACTGCCCAGCCTCGTCGGACGGAGGTCACCGACATGCCGGCAACTGGCTGGCCAGGAAACTCGCTGGCTTGAGGAAACTGGTCAGGTTGGATCCGTCCAATCGGGTTGGGGGAAAGCCCCTCAGTTCTGTTGGAGTCCGGTCACCCCGTTCAATCAACCCCGCGGAAAGACGAGCGGGGCTGGAATGCCCTGAATCAGCCAGTGACCCCCGCCGACAACGCGTTTTCGATCTGGGGATTGATCCGCCGGTCGCGGAATTCGACTGCCCGCCGCAGGGCATTCAGGATGGAAGTCGCGTTGCTGGAGCCGTGGCAGATCATGCAGATCCCATCGACACCCAGCAGCGGCGCGCCACCCGATTCGTGGTAGTTATAGCGCCGGGCGATAGACTCGAACGCTCGACCGACCAGGTGCTTTTCCTGCTCCACGTGCTGCAGCACTTCGTGAGAGAGGCGGCGGAGCATCATCTCGGCCATCCCCTCGCTGGCCTTGAGCAGCACATTGCCCACGAAGCCCTCGCAGACAATGACGTCGGCCCCCCCCTGGTACAGGTCGCGGCCCTCGACGTTGCCCAGGTAGCGGTCCTTGACCGAGCTTTCGAGGATCAGCGTGTGAGTCTCGCGGGTCGTGTCGTTCCCCTTGCCCTCTTCACTGCCGATGTTCATGAGGCCGACGCGCGGCCGGGCAATGCCCAGCACTTCCCGGGCGTAGATGTCGCCCATGACGGCGTACTGCATGAGATGCTCGGGCTTGGCGCCGGGGTTCGCCCCGACATCCAGCAACACCACCTGCCCGGTCATGGTGGGCAGCACCACGCCAATACCCGGTCGACGGACGCCCCGCAGGAAGAGACGCGTCCTCAGGCCAGCCGCGACCACCGCCCCGGTGTTCCCCGCGCTGACCAGTGCGTCAACCTCCCGGCCAGCCATCAGTTTCCAGCAGACCGCGATCGAGCAATTGGGCTTTTTCAGCAAGGCCTCGGTCGGCTTTTCGTCCATGCCGGCGACCCCTTGCGAGGCCACGACTTCGATCTGCCGACCCCCGTAGCCCACTTCGGCCAGGGCCTTGTCTAACTCGGTACGATCGCCGACCAGGGCGATGTGCAGGTCAGGATTTTCCTGAACCGCCGACACCGCCCCGTTGACGTTCGGACCGGGGGCATGATCGCCCCCCATCGCGTCGAGCGCTACGCGCATGGAAACTAGTCCCCGAGGGACTTTTCAACCACGACGCGCCCTTGATATGTCCCGCACACCGGACAGATCACATGGCTCGGATGCTGATTCCCGCACTT
>CAIUHT010000092.1 GCA_903898975.1 uncultured Planctomycetaceae bacterium | reverse complement strand
CGCCGCGACCGTTGGCCAACCGAGAAAGGACGAACAACAGGTCGGACAGACGGTTCAGATAGCAGGTGACAGCCGGATTAATGATCTCGAACTCGGCAAGGTGCAGGACGCCAATCTCGGCCCGTCGGCAGACTGTACGGGCGACATGCAGTCTGGCTCCCACCGCGGTTCCCCCGGGAAGAACGAAGCTGTGCAGAGGAGCCAGCCCCTCATTGGCCTCGTCGATCCACTTCTCGAGCCGATCGACCTGACTGGGAATCACTCTCAGAGGTGGACGAGCGGGAGCCTGACCAGAGGAGTCACCATCGGTCCCCGCTGCCTCCTCGGACCCTTCGGGTGGAGGGGGAGGTTCGGGCACACACAGGTCGGCACCGACATCGAACAAGTCGTTCTGGATCGCACGGATCCACGTGGCGTGAGGAAAGTCGGGGCAGTCGGACAACAGCATGCCAAGCGCTGAATTCAGCTCGTCAACCCCCCCATAAGCGGCGATTCGGGGATGGGTCTTCGACACACGAGTGCCATCCCCCAAGCCCGTGGTGCCATCGTCCCCAGTCTTCGTGTAAATGCGGTGCAGATAAACCATTCCGTCGCCTCTTCGCCTTCCTGCCGCGAGAACTGAGAACCGCCTGATCGACCCAACTGAGGACCTGAAGCGGGGTTTCACCCCACCAATCGATGGCCCAGCGGGAAGCCCCGCAGCCATCGGCACTGTCTGACGACTCGACTAGCATAGTGCCCCAGCCGTGGAGTTCAACACGAGGGCGGCAAGTGGGGAACTCCGCTCGACGGTTCACGCAGATGCCCCACTGGCAGACCATGGGCCCGAATTCATCCAAATGGGACGAACCCAGTTTGTGTTGGAGGATTCGACGAACTGGAGGAATCGTTCTGCCCAACGGCACATGACGCGGCGGGATGGCCCCGGGTGAATTGAAATGGGAGCTTGCGGAGGCAGGGTGATTTGCATGACATCGCGGGACTCATGCCACGAGAGTGTCCGGCAGGAGTCGAAGCGTCTCTCGGCATAGTCGAGTACGATTTGCTTTTTCATCCCTGATTGGCCGGCCCAAAGTACCAAGAGAAGATCCAAGGGGCACGAGTTTCCTGATTCACCTGGAGTACGGTCTCACATTTTCATCAACTTGAACACCGCGGGTGATTGCTAGACAGTCGACAGCGTCCTTCCGAGAGAGGGCTTCACCTGAGGAAGTGGACGACCGACTGAACATGTTGTCCTGGCCCTGCGACTTACCGGCAATCGATCCTTGGCTCGCAGATGACGCAAGCTGACTCCCCGAAAGTCAGCCGACGCCTGTTGGAAATGAACAGGATGCGCCGATCGGAAATTCCGTAAAACTGCACAGATCGCCATCGAACATTAAAGAACCAACTTCCAAACAACTTGCCGAATCCTGCCCGAATCCACATCGTCAGGCCGACGATCAACAGCAAGACAGAAAAGAGCAACAATACTGCCAACCGCCCTTAAAGTCTCTCGCGGAATCACGGCAGTGTCACTCACCGCGTCACTTCTATTGGGGGGCGATCTGCCGAATGCGTTGTTGAATGACATTTCGCAATGCCGCTGCTGCACGCGGAGCCCGTGCCGGTTGTGGCTTGGCTCCCTCTTCCTCTTTAGGAAGGTTCTTCTGCAGGTCCTGCCACTCAGGCAGGTCATGAAATGGCTTGAGATCCTCATCCTTGGCCATCAAACCATAATCGCGAAAACCGAGTTCAATCGACTTCTTGAGATCGGCCAAACCTGACTGACGATACTCGGCCAGCTTGGCATCCCGCTCGGCAGAGGCTTCCTGCTTGGCCACATGCTCGGCTGCCCGCCCCGCCACACACGCCGCGTTGTAATGAAATGTCGGATTGTTTGAGAACTTGGGCCGGGCTGCCGCGATCTTTTCGCATGCCTCGGCGACTTTTCCCGGCCCCAGGACGAGCGTCAGACACTCTCCAGTGACCGCCAGGTGGTTGTACGGATCGAGTTCGAGACAACGTGTGAAATCGGTCAACGCATCGGGGTATTGTTTCAAATAGAGTTGGCACAACCCCCGCTCGGCCAATGAGTCGGAGAATTGCGGGTCGGCCTGCAGCGAGGCCGTAAAGTGCTCCACCGCATCCTTATATTTCTGCTGCTGCATCAGGTTGTGTGCCTGGGAGTAGGACTGATAGCCGGGAGAGCGATTGCGCATGTTCTGCAATGCGTTAATCGCAACATTCCGCTTGTCAGCATTCCCTGCATCGCGGGCCTTGATCAACGCCTGACGGGCCGCCGACGTGCCAGTATTCGCGAGAACATACATCAGTTGAGTGAACTGGCCGGGCTGCTCACTTTTCTCAAGCAACTTCACCAGCATCTCGATCGACTCGCTTGAACCATCCTCCTGCAGCCCCTGGAATGCGTAGTTCCAGAGCGTCGAGTCCTGGCTAGCCAACGCCTCGCGGGCCATCTCGCGAAACTCCGGCTTGTTCAGTCTCGACATCAGCCGTAAAACCTCCCCCTTTTCATTCGGCTGTAGCCCGGCGTACTTTTCGCGGAGCCAGCGGGAGGTTTCGAGATCTCCGATCGTGGCGAGCGTCTGCAGTAGTGGGAGCCGATTCTTTGACTTCTCAAAACGGGACTGCAGAAGAGGAATGGCCCGCGCATCCTTGACCCGTGCGAGCAGTTGGAACATCGAAGAGGCGGGCTCTTCTTCGCGGCGTTCTTCGTCGCTCAGCCACTTCAAAGTGTAACCCAGCGCTACCCGCTCACTCTCGCGATCGGGTCGCCCGACCAGAACGTCGAGCGCCTGTTGCCGCAAATTGGGGTTTGCCGCCTGCAGCGAGTCACGAAGAATCTCGGACAGCCGGGGGTGGCCCACCTGCACTAGTGATGTCAGCGCGGTGGAGAGCAGGTCGGGGGGAGGAGCTGGCTCATCACCCCGCTGTGCGGCAACCACAAAGTCGTACAGCGCGGGCGACCACGCGGCCCTGGGAAAGCTGGCGAAGGTCTTGACGATTTTTTTCTTCAGCTCGGGAGGCTCTTCGGACAGCAACTGCAAAAGTGTCTCCGTGGCAGTCGCGAATCGCGAGTTGGCAAGGCTTGCGAGTGCCGTCGAGCAGAGCGGCTCTTCGCCCTTCCGTGCAGTGGCGACCAGTCTCCCCAAAGCTGCCTCATCACCGAACTGCCCCAAGGCCACCAGTGCCGCCTGCTGGACCGGCAATTCATCGTGCGTGGCGGCATCCAGAATGAGGGGCAGGCGGTCGGTAGCCAATCGACCGGCTCCCGAGACCAGCGCCGCTGTTCGTTCAGACACATCCGGGCTGCCCACCGAGGCCTCGACCTCGGACCGGGGGAGATTAGTGAACGCCGTCCGTAGTGCCGCGATCACGGCATCAAGCTCAGAGTCGTGGATTCTTCGCCCCTGGCCGGGAATCGTCAGCTCGAACAGGATTGGCAATGATACGCTGGGAGGGGGTGATGGAGGTGGGTTCGTCCCCGCCTGACCCAGCGGATTGTTGCCTCCAGGAGTTGGTTGATTGGGCTGATTTTGCCCTGGTTGAGGCAGCCGGGCCAGGTGCAGTTCCCGAAGCGACGACGGGAGTGAGGGGAACGGACTTTCGCCGATTTGGGCTCCGCGCCCCAGCGCAGCCGCGGCCGACTGCAACCACTGCTGCAACTGCTGATCGGGAATGCGGGCTTCGGGCTGGAACAAGACCACCACCCGCGTCACCTTCTCTCCCGCAAGTTGGTCCAACTGTTCGGCCAGAACTCCCGCCCCCAGCTTGTCCATTTCGCCGGCGATACTGACCATGGCAAGAGCCCGCCGGGGCCCCCGGCGGGTTACGCTGATCTTCAATCGTTCGCGGGAGACCGCATTGAGGTCGTACTCGCGTGCATCGGCTCCGAATTTGAGCTTTAACTGCATGCGGGGCACCGCTCCCCCACCCGGGATTTCCGGAAACAGCAACCACAGACTGCGAACCTGGCGAGGAGGGAACTCGACCTCCTCCGGCATCTGGGTCTCCCGCAGTGGAATCGTCCGGTTGCCCAACTGCACCCCCTGGAACTGCATCTGTTGTGAGGCGTCGTGGGGACTCTGTGGATTGCCATCCACAGACAGGACCACATCATCTCGCTTCCAGCGGAGCGGCTCCGCGGTCAGATTTGCGACGACAATTCGAGTGACAAGAAAGCGGTT
>CAIUHT010000091.1 GCA_903898975.1 uncultured Planctomycetaceae bacterium | reverse complement strand
CTCAAGGCGCTCCCCGCGGCGGAAAAGAAGTAACGGCGATCGGGAAGCCTTCGTGGCTAGCGTCGTCAAAAACCCGGGTGGCGGGTGGGCCACCCGGGTGCAGGTGAGATGTTCCCCGATTGGGCCCCGGCTGCAGGGCGAAATGCCGAGCAGCGAGTGAGGGGCCGACCGGGGGCCGAGGGAATTCAGACGGCGGTTCCCGGAGAGGTTGGGCTGTACGCGGGAGCCGTGGACCGAGTGAGCTGACCACGAGGAATTTTTGGTGGGGCTCGTGTGGTCAAGGTGTCTTCGGGCACGACTGCTGTAAGAGTCGGATGATTGCGACTGCCCGGCGATCTGGTCGTGGTTGGGGTGCGGGGGCTTCGCACCCAGCCTGTTCTCAAACCGGGTGAATCGTCAGTCGCGTAATTCGCGTATCACTGCAATCACGTGGTCGGCGGCGGCGTCGATCTGCTGTGCCGTCGTGGCCCAGGTCAGGCCGAAACGCAGGCTGGCGAGGGCCAGGGATTCGCTGACGCCGAGTGCCCTCAAGACGTGGCTGGGCTCGAGGTGGCCCGACGCGCAGGCCGAGCCGGCACTGACCGAGACTTCCGTCAGCCGAGCATG
Organism: uncultured Planctomycetaceae bacterium; assembly: GCA_903898975.1. Taxonomy (GTDB): domain Bacteria; phylum Planctomycetota; class Planctomycetia; order Planctomycetales; family Planctomycetaceae; genus UBA10511. The sequence goes on along the minus strand of CAIUHT010000091.1, from coordinate 1,052 downwards.
CAGGCGGTCTCCTGCAACCTGGGGGACGCTGACGTGCAGGTTGTGCGGCAGGGTGTCGAGCGGGTGACCGTTGCGTACCAGGTCGCCGACGCCGGCCTGCAGACGGGCCCAGAGTCGGTCGCGGAGGGTGGCAACCCGCTGGGCCTCGACCAGTTGGGTGGTGTGGGCCAGGTCGCAGGCGGCGCCGAGGCCGACGGCGAGTGCCACAGCGGGGGTCCCCGGGCGGAGGCGGTGTTCCTGGCCACCCCCCTCCCAGAGGGGCTCGAGGGGAATGGGGGGCTCCCGCCGACGGATCACCAGCGCGCCGACTCCCTGGGGGCCACCGAACTTGTGAGCCGAGAGGCTGAGGAGATCGACCGGGGTGTGATCGAGATCGATCGGGATGTGTCCGACCGCCTGGGCGGCGTCGCAGTGGAGCCAGGCACCCCGGCGGTGGCAGACCTCGGCGAGCTGGGCGACGGGATTGATGGATCCAATTTCGTTGTTGGCCCACATGACCGAAACGAGCCGGGCGGTGAGGGGGAGGGTCTGTTCGAGCAGGTCGGGGGTGACCTGGCCGTGGGGATTGACGGGGATCAGGGTGAGTGGGACGCGTTGCCGCTGGAGGCGGCGGGCGGGGTCCAGCACAGCCCGGTGTTCGACTGCGGAAACGGCCAGGCTGGATCCTTCAGGGAGTCGCCGGGAGACACCTTTGAGGGCGAGATTGTTGGCCTCGGTGGCTCCACTGGTGAAGAGGACCTCGCGGGGTTCCGCACCGAGGAGGCGGGCGACCTGGGCGCGGGCGGTTTCGAGCGAGTCGGCGGCCTGGCGACCGTGGTGATGGCCTTGGCTGGAGGCGTTGCCAAACTTCCCAGTCAACCAGGGCCACATCGCCTCGGCGACGCGGGGGGCGACGGGGGTGGTGGAGTGACCATCGAGAAAGATCGGCTCGGTCATACCACGAGTTGTGGGGCGGGACTAGGAGAGCGAGAGAGAACCGGGCGAGGCAGGCGGGCGTGGGGCGGGAGTGAGGGGGTGACCGAGGCTGAAGCGCTGGGTGGGCGGGGGGGCCG
>CAIUHT010000090.1 GCA_903898975.1 uncultured Planctomycetaceae bacterium | reverse complement strand
GGCGCAGAAGCTCGACCGGAATGAACCGGTCGACCCATGTCTGCTCCGACGGAACCTGGCGATCTCGGGCCTCGCATTGGCGGTGACCACTTCAGGTTGCCTCTCGTTTGGGGATGTGCTGCTGGAACTGACCGGTCCCTGCAGTCCCTGTCAGCGGATGGACAAGGCTCTGGGAGCGGGTGGCAGGCAGGCGATGGCGGGCAAGGGGGGACTGACCGCCCGGGTCATTCGGGGGGGCCAACTCCGAGTTGGCGACGCGGTCACACTGCTGACCGCCAATCCCCTCCTTGATTCCTGATCTCGGGCGATTCCTGCGTTTCGCTTGCGACGTCAAGTCTGCCCAGTTGTTTAACATGGTGTCGTCCGAGTGCGACGGCCTCTGTCTAGCAGCGTCAACCTGATACCTACTCTCCCCTCGGGCCGCCCGATGCGTGCAAGCACCTTCTGGTCGTTCCTGCTTTTGTTCGTGGCGGTTTTTTTGCCCGGGATGCTGGCGGTATTAATCTCGACCGGACGCCTGACAACCTCTCCCGCCCCCCCGCTGGCGGTGGTCGTCACACTGCTGGGCCTGGTCGCGGTTGGTGTGGCGGGACTGGCCAACCTGCAGATTGCCCGGCAGACAGCGCGGAACCTGGGGGCGGTCTGTCAGGCCCTGCGGCAAGCCTCGCAGGGAGAGGTCAGCAGCCGTATTCCCCACAGTGAGCGGAGCCATGTTGAGCCCGTCGCAGCGGCGGTCGATCAACTGCAAGACTTCCTGCGATCGCACTTCGCCGAGGTTCAATCGAGCCGCGACCAGTTGAGCCTGGTACTGAACTCTATGGTCGAGGGGGTGCTCGTGGTCGATGAACAGCAGCGGGTAGTGTTACTGAATGAATCGGCGTACCGGCTGTTTCGCCTACCACAGGGAGCCGATGGCCGGTTGCTTTTCGAACTGGTACGCAATCCCCAACTGCTGTTGTGGGTGACACGGGTTCTGGAGGATCGGCAGACAGTTGGGGGCGAAGTCGAGCTGCTGTCGAACCCACCGCGGGTGCTCAACCTGCGGGTGCTGTCGCTGCCCGAGGGGGGGGCGCGGGGTGCGGCAATGGTGGTGGCGACCGACATCTCGCAGTTGCGTAAGCTGGAGCGGGTGAGGCAGGAATTCGTCGCGAACGCATCGCACGAATTGAAGACCCCCCTCGCCTCCATTAAGGCATGTGTTGAGACATTACTGGAGGGCGGAGCGATAGACGACCCACAGTTTCGCGACCGGTTTTTGGGGATGGCGGCGGAACAGGCCGATCGTCTCGATAAACTGGTGCGCGACCTACTTTCGTTGACGCGGATCGAGTCGGAAGGGCGACGCGATGTCGAGCCCGTGGCGATCGATCGGCTGGTCGAGCAGTGCGTCGGCCGGCAGTTGCGGAACGCCGAAAAACGAGCGATTGGCCTCAGGATTGAACCCCCCGACACCCCTGTGCAACCTCTGGCCGATGAAGACTCGCTGGAGCACGTGCTGGAGAACCTGGTCGATAATGCGATCAAGTACACCAACTCCGGCGGGCAGGTGACCATCCGCTGGCAGGAGGAGGGGGGGGCGTTTGTGCTGGAGGTGGAAGATACGGGCATCGGCATTCCCCCCCAGCACGTGCCGCGCATCTTCGAGCGGTTTTACCGTGTTGACAAGGCGCGATCGCGGGAAGTGGGGGGGACCGGGCTGGGGCTGGCGATCGTCAAGCACTTGGTGCAATCTTTGGGGGGCGAGGTCTCGGTGAACAGCCGGATTGGAAAGGGGACGCAGTTCCGGATCCGGCTGACCCTGGCGCCGCTGCCGTAATGGGCGTGACATATTCACCGTCGGGCAACAGCCCAGGAGCAGTGTCTGTCTGAGAAAACTCATGCCGACTTCATGCCCTCTTCATATCAGTCGAATACTCTGCCTCAAGCTCTGTTGCGGGTTTATTGACTGGCGTCCGCCAACTCATGATCACCGCATGCACTGAGGGGTTGTTCACAGACTTCAGAGCCCATCTTCAGCGTGACTCTTTGACCGACGCGTGACTCGCGGCGGCTTGAGCATGTAGGGGCTGGGCCGGAGCGATTCGACATGCTGCCTGACAGGTGCTACTCTGGACTCCAACTCGGAAACGAGCCTGTTCCAGCAGGCCTTGGCGGTGAATCAGAACAAAGCCCGGCGCATGTCGAACGAGTCGCTGTCGCCCGAGGGGCCCCCAATGATCGAGGCCCGTTCGCTCGACTTTTTCTACGGTCCCAAGCAGGCGCTGTTCGAAGTCAGCCTGGCCATTCCCGCGCGGAAAGTGACGGCCCTGATCGGCCCTTCCGGCTGTGGCAAG
>CAIUHT010000089.1 GCA_903898975.1 uncultured Planctomycetaceae bacterium | reverse complement strand
GGATTCGAGTTCTTCAGGTCGTGGATCAACTGGGCCAGGTCTTCGATCGAGTAGATGTCGTGGTGCGGCGGGGGAGAGATCAGCCCGACGCCCGGCGTGGAGTGCCGGACCTTGGCGATGTACTCGTCCACCTTGTGCCCGGGCAACTGACCCCCTTCGCCGGGCTTCGCCCCCTGGGCCATCTTGATCTGCAGCTCGTCGGCATTCACCAGGTACTCGCTGGTGACACCAAACCGCCCCGAGGCGACCTGCTTGATCGCACTGCGGCGGAGGTCGCCATTGGCATCGGGACGATAGCGAACCTAGTCTTCACCCCCTTCGCCGGTGTTGCTCTTCCCGCCAATGCGGTTCATGGCAATCGCCAGCGTCTCGTGGGCTTCGCGCGAGATCGACCCCAGCGACATGGCGCCCGTGGCGAACCGCCGCAGGATGCTTTCGACCGGTTCGACTTCCTCCAGCGGGACTGTCTGGGCCGGCTTGCGGAACTCCAGCAGCCCACGCAGGGTCGCCAGGTTCTTCTGCTGGTTGTTCACGAAGTCGGCATACCTGCGGTACGCCTCCCGGTTGTTCGACCGCACCGCGTGCTGCAGCTTGGCGACCATCTCGGGATTGACCATGTGGAACTCGCCGCGACGGCGCCACTGGTACTGGCCGCCGACATCGAGGTCCAGCACCTCGGCCACCTCGATTCGGGGGAAGGCGACATGGTGCTGCCGTTCGACTTCGAGCGCCACATCGGCCAGCCCGATCCCCTGGATGCGGGTGGGAGTGCGGCTGAAGAACTCGTCGACAAACGCCTTGTTCAGCCCGACCGCCTCGAAGATCTGCGCACCGCGGTAGCTGTGCAGCGTCGAGATCCCCATCTTCGACATGACCTTGAGGATCCCCTTGTTCAACCCCTTGATGTAGTTCTTCTCGGCGGTCTTCGCATCGACCTCCCCCTTGGCCCCCTTCAGCGGGGCCTGCTGGCACATCTGGGCGATCGTCTCGAAGGCCAGCCAGGGGTTCACCGCGCCGGCTCCAAACCCGAACAGCAGCGCGAAGTGGTGCACCTCGCGGGGCTCGCCCGATTCCACGATCAACCCGCAGCGGGTACGGCTCCCCTCGCGGATCAGGTGATGATGCACCCCCGCGCACGCCAGCAACGCCGGGATCGGGGCATGCTTCGCATCGACCCCGCGGTCCGACAGGATCACCAGGGCCGCGCCACGCAGCACCGCCTCATGCGCCTCGCGGCGAATGCGGTCGAGGGCTGTCTGCAACCCCTTCGCGCCGGCGGCGACCTCGTACACCGTCGAGATCGTGTGGGCCCGAATCTTGCCCGTCGACGCCGCCCGAATCGACTCCAGGTCGGCATTCGTCAGGATCGGCTGCCGCAGCCGCAACTGGTGACAGTGGGCGGCCGTTTCCTGGAACAGGTCCTGTTCCGCTCCCAGCGTCGTCACCATCGAGGTCACGATCTCTTCGCGGATCGCATCGAGGGGAGGGTTCGTCACCTGGGCGAACAGCTGCTTGAAATAGTTGTAGAGCAACTGCGGCTTCTGCGAGAGAACCGCCAGAGGGGTGTCGTTCCCCATGGAACCGATCGGCTCTTCGCCGTTGGTCGCCATCGGGGTCAGCAGGATCCGCAGATCTTCCAGGGTGTAGCCAAACACCTGCTGGCGGGTCAGCAGCGACTTGAAGTCGAACGGCTGTGCCTCGCGGCGGGGCAGGTCTTCGAGCCGGACCTGCTGCTCCTTGAGCCACTGCCGGTACGGCTGACGCTTGACGAAGCTCGCCCGAATTTCGTCATCGGGAATGATCCGCTTCTGGGCTGTGTCGACCAGGAACATCTTGCCCGGCTGCAACCGCCCCTTCTCGAGCACGTTGGACGGATCGATCGGCAGCACGCCCGTCTCGGAGGCGAGCACGACGTAGCCATCCTTGGTGACGGTGTAGCGCGAGGGACGCAGGCCGTTGCGGTCGAGCACGGCACCGATCACGGTCCCGTCGGTGAAGGCGATCGACGCGGGGCCGTCCCACGGTTCCATCAGCGAGGCGTGGTATTCGTAGAACGCCTTTTCGTCGTCGGGCATCGATTCGTGCCCGTCCCACGCGGCGGGAATCATCATGCGGATCGCATGCGGCAGGCTGCGACCGGTCGCCTGCAGCAGCTCAAGCGCGCAGTCAAAGCAGGCCGAGTCGGAGAGCCCCGACGGGATGATCGGGAAGAGCTTGGGAATGTCAGCCCCGAACTTGGGATGCTGGAACATCGTCTGCCGGGCCCGCATCCAGTTGACGTTCCCCTTCACGGTGTTGATTTCGCCGTTGTGGGCGATGAACCGGAACGGGTGTGCCAGGTCCCACGTCGGGAAGGTGTTGGTGCTGTACCGCTGGTGCACGAGGGCGATCGCCGATTCGAAATCGGGGTCGGCGAGATCCTTGTAATAGGTCGGAATCTGTGTCGCGAGCAGCAGCCCCTTGTAGATGATCGTCTTGGTCGAGAGGCTGGGGACGTAGAAGAACTTCCGCTGCACCAGGTCGCTGGTGGCGACTGCCTGCTCCATCCGCTTGCGGATGACGTAGAGCTTCCATTCGAGGGCGGCGGCATCGGGGGTGTCGGGACCCCGGCCGATGAAGATCTGGCGGACCGCCGGCTCGACTGCCCTCGCGGTCTCACCCAGCGAGCTGTTGTCGCGGGGGACATCGCGCCAGCCCAGCACGACCTGCCCCTCTTCTCGCACGATCGTCTCAAACAGCCGCTTGCAGGTGTCCCGTTCCTCGCGCAGGCTGGGGAGGAAAATCAGGCCGGTGCCGTATTCCCCCGGTTCGCCCGGCAGGGCGATGTTCGCGCTGGCACAGACCTTGGCATAGAAGCGGTGGGGAATCTGCGTGAGGATCCCGGCCCCGTCGCCGGTGTTGTCTTCGCAGCCGCACGCCCCGCGGTGCTGCAGGTTGACGAGAATCTGCAGGGCATCCTGGACCAGCTTGTGTGTCTTGATTCCCTGGATGCTGGTGATGAAGCCCACGCCGCAGGCGTCATGCTCGTTGGCGGGATCGTACAGCCCCTGGGCTTCGGGGGGAGCGGTTCGGTAATCGGGGGCGTGAGCCATGATGCAATCGACTTTCAGAACGAAACGAACTCGTGTGAGCGTGGGTGATGTTTTCGAAGGAGTTGTCCGGAGGGAGGGGCCCCGGCGGGGCATTCCGGATCGCAGGTGGTGGGAACGAGTGGTTTGGCCCGCCACAGGACTCGCCTTCCGGAAGGCGAGGGGTCGCTCTGCAGGCGACCTCGGGGTGGCGGGCCTTACCCCGGTTTTCGGGAGGCTTTGGCCACCGGCCCCACAGCATTGGCGTCCGGCGTGTTCGCCCCCAGGGCATTTGCCCCCGTGGTGTTGAGACCGGGGACGTTGATGCCGGGGACGTTGATCACCGGGGCCCGGCGGGGGGGACGTTTGGCTCCCACCGCTGCGGGCACCGGGGCAGGAGTTGCCGCGTCGGTCGACTCGGCCGGAACGGTTGCCGGGACCGGTGTGGTCCCCAGTTCGAGCCGGAGGTGCTCGATCAGCTTCAGCACCGGTGGCGTGAGTTGCCGGTGCTTGCGGTGGATGATCCCCAGCGGACGGCTGAGTGGTTCCCCCCCGAGGGGAATGGCCACCAGCGAGTGCAGGGTGACTTCTTTGTTGACCGTTGCCAACGGCAGCAGCGAGACGCCGGTGCCGCATTGCACCGCCTGCTTGATTGTCTCGATATTGTCGAACTCGTGCAGTTGATTCACCTCAACCCGTTGCCGTCGCAGCCACTGGTCGATTTCCCGGCGGATCGGAAGTTCGGGGGTGAAGGCAATCAACGGGACCCCGTTGAGATCGGCTGGCTCGATCCGCGAGCGAAGGGCGAGTTGATGTTCGGTGGCGCAGACCAGGACCATCGGCTGGTCCTGCCAGGGGAGGCAGACCAGGTCAGCCCGGGGGCGCGGGTACGACACCAGGCCCAGGTCGGCCTGTTCCGAGAGGACCTGTTCGTAGACCCGGTCGGGGTGCTGGTACTCGAGGCGGAGGGCGACGTCGGGATACTGCTCTTCGAACTTGCGGGCGAACCGCTCCATCTGCAGCAGGCCGACGGAGTAGATGGCGGCAACACGCACCCGACCGATGACCCGATCGGGAGTCCCGCGGACGCGACCTTCAATCTCGCGATACTCGGCGAGAATGCGGCGGCAGCCGTCG
>CAIUHT010000088.1 GCA_903898975.1 uncultured Planctomycetaceae bacterium | reverse complement strand
CGATGAACTCTGCCTGTTCAATCCCCCCGATGAGGCCATCCGCCGTCGGCTGCTGGAGCAGTCCCGGCAGGCGGGAGCGGGGGTCGTGATCTCGGCGTTCATGACGCGGGGGCCACTCGAGCCGGGCGTTCCGCGGGTGATGTTCCTGGGACGGGAAATTGAATGCGGGCACCCGAATGAAGCCTGGATTGACTGGCCCGACGAGCAGGTGCAGCTTGAGCCCGCGTCGCGGCTGGAGGAAGCCGACGTGCTGGCCCGCCGCCGGCTGCTGACCGGTGCCCTCAAGGGGAAGGTCGCCTTGAGCGACGCGGCCCTGGTGAAGGGAGTGGCCGACCCCGACCTGTATGTCCGCCGGCTGGCGTTGCGGACATTGGCGAAGAGCCCGCGGCCGGGGACGCAGCCGGCATTGGTCGCCGCGTTGCGCGATCGGGAAACCACGGTCCGGTGCCTGGCCGCGCTGGCGCTGGCCGAACTGCCCGACGAAGGGGTTGTGGCGACGCTGGTCGATGCCGCCCTGGCCAACCCCGGGCTGCATCAGTTTGCGTATCGGGCGGTGACCGACGCCTTGAAGAAACGGAACAGCGACAACCGGCTGACGATGGCCGACAAGCAGGAGTTGGTCACGCGGCTGGGGACGACCACGGCGGCGGGGCAGGCGCTGCTGCTGCACTACTTCACGCTGGTGGGGGCCCCAGCGACGCCGGAGGTGGAACAGCAGCTGTCGCAGCTGCTGGTCAGTTCGCCCAGCGCCGAGGTGCGGGAGCTGTCACTGGTGAACCTGAAGAGCAGCTTTGGGGCGACCGCGACGGTGCGGGAGCTGGTGCGAAAGCGGATGGACGAAGAGCTGGACGCGGCGGTGCAGGTAAGGGCAGCGGTGGCGTATGCACAGATGCACGCCCGGATGCCTGCCGAGGAACCGCTGCGAAAAGAAGCCCTGGCGACGCTCGAGCAGTTTTTCCGCCGGTATGGCGCGAAATGTGAGCGGGCCGACCGGGAGTGGGGCTGGCGCCTGCTGGGGAACACGCTGCTGGAGTGCGGACCCGAGGGGCGGCAGGTGCTGGAGCAACTGCTGGCGACGCCCGAGGACCGCGAACTGGCGGACCGGGCGTGGCGGGTCTTGTACCTGCGACAGGGGGACCAGTTTTTCCCAACCACCCCCGCCGCCGACGCCGAGGCACACCGCCGTCATCCGTGGCGAAAGTTTGTGGTCGCGGAGGAACCGGCAAAGTAAGTGCGTGCAGCGTGTGCGGCGAGAATGCGTTCATGACAAAGCTGACGAAGCGCGCTCGCCCCGCGTCCGGCGCCCCGAACCCCGACCCCCGCTGCGGCTGTTTAAATAAACAGTGTGCTGGCAGCAGAGTTGGACCCGTCAGCGAAGTCGAATGCGTTGCGGGACTTTCGGACACGTGTTCCCGGCAGTGGGAGCGAGAGGCTGTCGCCGGCGCTGGTCGAGGTTCCTCCGGTTGAGGTTCCGGCTGTTTCACGGAACGCTGCTCCGCTGGTGCCTGCAGGGGAGTTCATTCCGGCCACCGCACCGCCGCTGGTGCCGCTGCTGGCCTGCGAACCTCCCGAGCTCCTCACCCCATGACCACTGCTGCCCGTCGGGGCGGTGGTCACCACCCCGTCGCGGATGGTGACGGTGAAGTAGCTGGTGAAGGCACGGGAGTTGGTCCAGTTGCTCTCCCAGTTGGCCAGGTCGAACGTTCCCCCGTGGGTCACGCGGGCCACTTCCAGGTGGTCGTAGGTGAGAGCCCGCTTGGGCTCGCAGACGATGGTGACGTCGTCGGGCGTCCGCAGAAAATCGACTCCCGGCAGGCTGCTGGCCCCGGGATTGCCCACCACTCGGGCCAGGCCGCTGGGCTCGACCAGCAGCGCGGTCTGCTCATTGAGGCCAATGCCCAGCGGATGCTCGGGAGCGGTGGTCCAACCCGCCTTGTCGATCCGGGCGAGGAACGCCGCCATCCGTCCCGTGCGGTCGCGGGTCTGGAAGTGCGTGTCGACAATCGTGCCCGTCAGTGCCGAGAGCGCCCCCGGAGCGACAAAGTCGCGGGCCAGCGTCACCTTGTTGGCAAACGGATTGGCAAGGGCGACATCCGAGGTGACGCCGTTGACCTCGGCGGTGTAGATGAACTGGCTCAGGATGTCAGCCCCGGCACTCGTCCCACCGACGGGGACCCCGGCGCGAATCCGGTCGCTCAGCGCGGCTTGCACGGGAGTCCCGGTCCAGCGTTCGATGTAGTCCCCCTGGTCGCCCCCGGCGATGAAGATCGCCTCGGCACGCGCGATGATCTGCGCGATCTCGGGGCTCATCGCCGACTGGCGGGTGGGAACCACCAGCGTCGAGACCGAATTGACGCCGCCAAAGTCGTAGATGTACTGGTTGTAACCTTCCGACTTGGCGGCACGGAGCACGAGGAAATCGCCGGCGAATTCGCCAGTGCCTTGACCGGGAACACCATCTTTCCCAGCCATGCGGTCAATCATCCAGCGGAACGCCTGATCGACATCGAGGCCACCCCCCAGGAGCGCCACGCCCCCCTGCCCCGTGGCCCCCGCTGCGGGGACGGCATCGAGAGAACTGCCCACGCGGGAATAGTTCACCCCGTTGGCACCCGAGACCTTGTCGGCCTTGAGGGGAGTGGGAGCCGAGGGATCGAGAGCGCCGGTGGGCTGAAGGGCGAGCGTGGCGTTGAGCACCAGTCGCGGTTCAAGCGACTCACCACCGGGGCGCGAGACAAGTGAGCCAGTCCGGCGGCGGGCACGCCGGGCGGTCTGCCGCTGGGCGACCTGGCAGAGGAGATTGAACAAACAAACGGTGACCCGGTGGAGAGACAAGGGAGCACGCATGACAACAGCCTTCGGTCGATTGTTTTGATTGAGCGAGAAATCGAGGCGGTCGGACTGGGCCCGAGGAGGGCCGCCGGGACCCACTCTGCACCAGAGACGCAAATCCGAACCTTGTTCTAGGGTTATCAAAAACTGGCTGCCGTTTCCACAAGTTTTTTTCCGGAATCTCGACTCTGCCAACACAACCAGACAGGCCACAAACGCCAGGGTGCTGTAAGAACGTTGCCCCCTGCGGCGGCCAGCTCAGTTCGCGATGGTCCTCGGCAATTTGCCGCGATCTGCGCCAGTTCCCGACAGGTGAGCGCGGGCTGTGGCGGAGGAGCGCCTACTGCGGCTGACCGTTGCGGGCCGGGGGAGCGCCGAGGGGGACCAGTGACCAGCCATTCGCCTCGGTGAACTCGCGGGCGGCGAAGCACCACACTACAAGTCGCTTGCCCGGGAGGAACTTCGGATCGGCCTTTGCGCGGCGGAGCAAGTTCACCCGGGCCGCCGTCGCTCCCGAACCCCGCACACCGATGACGTCGACCAGCATCCCCAGTTCGTGGGCGAGCTGGTCGGCCAGTCCCGCGCAGTTGCCGTGCAGCTCCTGCCCGGCGTGGAACACCAGCGTATGACTGTCACCCAACAGCAGGAGGGGGCTGTTCTTGTCTTCCAGCAACCCTGGCGTGGAGCCCGAGACGACCCGCACGGGCAACTGCTCCGAGCCCTTCCGGTCGGTCAGATCGCCGACGATCGTGCGTTGCTCGGTCGCTATCCGCAGGTCGGTGCGACGCGCAGGTAGCCAGCCGGGCGTTCCGATCCGTTCCCGAATGAGCCTCGCCGCCAGCTCGCACGCCGACGGGGACCAATGAGTGTCGGTCTGGCAGAACGGCGCGCGTCCCGCGGCCAGTTCGTCGGCGAAGGGCTGAGTGAGGTCGAGCACCGATACGCCAGCGGCGGCGAGTTGCCGGTAAAACTCCTGATGCACCACGTCGAGGCGCTCGTCGTCGCGGGGGGTCCCCAATCGGTCGGCATGCAGCACCGCTTTGCAGGGGACGGGGAGGACGAGGAGTTCGATATCACGAGCGGCGAGTTGCTTGTGAAAATCGACGATGGCGGGCAGGGGATCGGCCTTGTCGGGAGTGGTGGCGCGGGAGACCTTGGCAGCGGCGGCGCCCCAGAATGGGCCGACCCCGATGTGGCGCAACTCGGAACGTAAAAACAGCCAGCCCTCGGTGCCGGGAACGGCCAGCGTCGTGCCACTGGCGGCGGTCCGGGCACAGGCGGCGCGAAACTCCGCGGCACGGTCACTGGCAGCCTTGGCGGCGGCTGGTTCTGCGGCCGCCTGGTCTGCTGCTGCCTGGTCTGCATCTGCCTGGTCTACGCCTGCGTTCTGCGTGTCTGCTGTGTCCGCTGTGTCTTCGGCTGCCTTGTCGACCGCTGATCGGGCAGTCGTGGGCTGAACGCTGCGGGACTGGGCACACGTCAGTCGGGGGTGCCCGGCCAGGATCGTGAGGAACAGGCCGAGCCACAGCCGGCACGGAATCTTTGCGGCTTGGGCTCGCATGAAGGGTTGGCTCTGCGGTGCGGCGTTCATCGGCAAGGTTCTCTTGGGCTCGCGCTGTGCCTTGGTGGTGGCTCGCCACGCGGAGTTGCGCGAATTGATTCGGCGGCGGGTTGATCCGCGGTGAGTCCGCTGGAGTTGCGTGTTGTCTGGATGAGGGCTGTTCTGCAGAGATTCTCGTCCAGCCATTCTCTCCTCAGCAAGAAGCTGTCGGCGAAAAGCCTGCTGGGCGGCGGGGTTTTGGAATGGGTGATTCCCGGCGCGGCGGGTGGATGTCATTCACCCCACGCCGGTTCCGCCAGCAGCAGTTCTTCGTCGTCAAGCTCGGTGCGGTTGATCGCTTCATACTGCCCGGCGACCTCGGCCCAGGGGCGGAGACGCAGGGTGATGGTGTCGCCCGGTCGCCACTTGGCAGCAGCCGTCCGCTCGTTGTCGCGCAGGCTCCAGACCAGCACGACCGCCTCGCGCCCCGTCGCGGTGGGATCGTCGACAGAGGTGAGATCGGTGAGGTGGACCATGCTGAGATGGTCTTTGTACGGGACCGAGCCCGGCTTGGGGGCCGGGGCCGCCGCCCGAACAATCCCCCGCACCTGCACCACGCGTCCCTCGGGAGGCCCATACAGCGCACGGGGCAGGCTGGTCGCTGTTGGCAACGCAATGGGCCGCCAGTCGCCATGGGCGAGTTCGCGCGCGGCGAACTGCCAGATCACCAGTTTCTTCCCCACCAGGCGGTCTGTGCCCCGGGCCAGTTCGCGGGCCAGCAATTCGCGGGTGGCGTAACCTCCCGCGTTGTTGCGGGTGAGCGTGTCGAGGGGCAAGCCAAGAGACCGGCTGAGCTGCTCGGCCAGCCCGGCCCCCTCGCCCCAACCCATCGCTTCGAGCGAATAGATATTGGTGAAGCTGTCACCAAGCAGCAGGATCTCGGCGGAGGGATCGGGGCGCCAGGGACGGTCTCCGTCACGGACCTGCGCGAGCGACACGGTTTCAGGAGGGAACTCGTCCCGGCCAGGCGGCAGCCCGAGCAGCACCGCCAGGTCACCCCGATTCGTGATCTCGGTGGCGACGGTCGAGAACTGCCTGGTGGCCGGGGAGAGCGCGACCGTGTCGCGGAGAGACCGGGCAAGCCCCTCGGCCACCAGGGTCACCGCGTCAGGGGTCCAGTGCGTGTCGGTCTTGAGATAGAGCGAAGGACTTTTTGATCTCGCCCTCACCAGCAGGGGTGCCGGGTCGAAGTGAGCGATGTTGGCCGCGGCGAGTTGCTGCAGAAAGTGGGCGAACGACCGATTCTGCAATGGTTCGCGGCGTTCTGGCTCGCGGGCCGAGTACAGGTCGGGGTAGATCGATGGTTTGACGGGAACGGGGACCACCACCAGCGCGATGCCGCGCTGGGCGAGTTGCGCCTGGAAGTCGCTGAGGGCGGGCAGCGGGTTGGGGTGCGGAGGGGGCTCGAGCGGGTCCCCACTGCGGGCCCGCCGGGCGAGGACCTGCGGTTCGAGAAAGCCGGGGCCGGTGAGGGAGTCGAGATCGCGGCGGTAGAAAAGCCAGCCAGCACGTCCGCAGTAGACCTCTTCGTTCCCTCCACGCAGCCACGCCGAGAGAGGAACCTGCAGTCGGGGGACCAGCCACTGCCGCAGTTCATCCCGTTCGGTGAGTTCACTCTCGTAAGCGCGCATGTCGCGGAGGAGGCGGTCGTTGAGCTGCTGGCTGGCGGTCAGCAGTCCCTCGGAGGGTGACGCAAGTT
>CAIUHT010000087.1 GCA_903898975.1 uncultured Planctomycetaceae bacterium | reverse complement strand
TCGCACCGCCCCCTCACCACCCACCCCCTCCGCAGCACCCGCTCGATCACACCGGCCCCACCTTCCCCCTCGCTTCGCACTTCAAGCCCCCGCGCCTGCCGTGATATCATTCCTGCAGACTCGGCCACCCGGCCCGGTCCCCCCTGCTCTGCTCGAGAGTCGCCTCCATGCGCCCGCTCTGCCTCCCCGCCTGGTCCCGCCCGACCATCCTCTCCCTGGCAATCGCACTGCTGGCCCTGCCCCTCTGCGTCGCGGGCGACCAACCAGCCGCGAATCCGGTGCAGGCAAAACCGGTGCAGGCCAACCCGGTGCAGGCCAACAGCGCGCCAGCAAACGCGGCCGCCACTCCGGGCGAAGTCGACTACCTCACCCAGGTTCGCCCGATCCTCTCCCGCGCCTGCTACAACTGCCACGGACCCGATGAAGGCGAACGCAAGGCCGGGCTCCGCCTCGACCAGCGCGACGCCGCCGTCGCCCCCCTTGAATCGACCGCCCGCGCCCTCGTCCCCGGCAATCTCGCCGACAGTGAACTCTGGGCCCGTATCACCTCGACCGATCCCGCCCTGCGCATGCCCCCGGGCGACTCGACTCCCCTCACGCCCGCCCAGCTGGACGTCGTCAAACGCTGGATCGAGCAGGGGGCCCGCTTCGCCGAACATTGGTCGTTTGTCCCTCCCCGCCGGGCCCCGCTCCCCGCGGTCGCCAACCCGCTCTGGCCCCGGAATGCCATCGATCATTTCGTCGCGGCCCGCTGGTCGGCTGCCAGGCTGACGGGCAACCCGGAGGCCGATCGGCACACGCTGGTCCGCCGGCTCAGTCTCGATCTCCGTGGCATTCCCCCCACTCCCGCCGAGGTCGCGCAGTTTGTCAGCGACCCCCGCCCGGAAGCCTACGAAGAACTGGTCGACCGCTTCCTCTCCGACCCCGCCTATGGTGAACGCTGGGGCCGAATGTGGCTCGACCTGGCCCGTTACGCCGACTCGAAGGGGCTTGGCTCAGACCCCCTCCGCACCATCTGGCGCTACCGCGACTGGGTCATCGACGCCTTCAACGCCAATCAGCCGTTCGATCAGTTCACCGTCGATCAGCTGGCGGGTGACCTCCTCCCCGAGCCTGCGCTCGAACAGCGCGTCGCCACCGCCTTCCACCGCAACACCCTCACCAACACCGAGGGGGGGACCGATGACGAAGAATACCGCGTCGCCGCCGTCAAAGACCGCGCCGACACCACCCTCCAGGTCTGGATGGGCCTGACCATCGGCTGCGCCAAATGCCACAGCCACAAGTTCGACCCCATCAGCCAGGCCGAGTACTACCAGTTCTTCGGCATCTTCAACCAGACCGCCGACAGCGACAAGGGAGATGAATACCCGACGCTCCCCGCCCCCACCTTCGAGACCGAACTCCGCTCCCGCGAACTCGACGCTCAACTCGCCACCCTTCGCCAGCAACTCGACACCCCCACTCCCGAACTCGCCACCGCCCAGGCCGCTTGGGAAGCCTCCCTGGGGCAAGCCCCCACCTGGCACCCCCTCACCCCCGACGACCCGGCCCAGGCCGACGCCCTCAAGACCGCCACGCTGAAGGCCGAGAGCGGGGCCACCCTCACTCCGCAGCCCGATGGCTCGATCCTGGTCGCTGGCACCGCTCCCCCGAACGACGTCTACACGGTGGCGGTCGACCTCCCGCTCGCCGGCTTCACTGGACTCCGCCTCGAAACTCTCCCCGACGCCAGCCTGCCCGCCCAGGGGGCCGGCCGAGCCACCGATGGCAACTTCGTCCTCTCGCGCATCTCGGCCACCGTCGCGCCGACCGCCGACCCCAACCCCCGCCTCGCGGGCCGGTTTGTCCGCATCGAACTCCCCGGGTCGCAAAAAATTCTCTCGCTCGCGGAAGTCGAAGTCTTCGCCGACAACACCAACATCGCCCGCAAAGGCCAGGCGACCCAGTCGAGCGTCGATTACAACGGCCCCCCCGAACTCGCCGTCGACGGTCAGACCGACGGGGCCTTCGACAAAAAATCGGTGACCCACACCCGCACGGAAGACAACCCCTGGTGGGAGGTCGACCTGGGTGAACTTCGCCCCATCGACCGCATTCGCGTCTGGAACCGCACCGACAACGCTGTCGGCGTCCGCCTCGCCGGGGCGAAAGTGCTGCTGCTCGATGCCAACCGTCAGCCGGTCTGGCAACACCTCCTCGCTGCCGCCCCCCCGGTCTCGGCCGAACTCTCGCTCGGCGGTCCCCAGCCCCTTCCGCTCGCCCAGGCCTCGGCGACCCATTCCCAACCACAGTTCCCCATCGCCAACGCGCTCAACCAGCCCGATCTCGCCGCCAGTGGCTGGGCCGTCGGCCCACTCATGACCCAGCCCCACACCGCCATCTTCGCCGCCTCGGCCCCCACCGGTCAGGCCCCGCAGAATCGGCTCACCGTCACTCTCGAACACCGCTTCAAGATGCCAGGGTACACCCTGGGGCGGTTCCGCCTCTCGGCGACCAACAGTCCCTCGCTGCCCCGCCGCGTCGGCGTTCCCGCCGAGGTCCTCGCCATTCTCGACCAGCCCGCCAACCAGCGGACTCCCGAGCAGCTGCAGCGGGTCGCCGCCCACTACCGCTCGATCGCCCCGGCCCTGCAACCGCTCCGCGACCAGATTGCCGCGCTCGCCAAGGCCCGTCCCGAAGTCCCGACCGTTCCGGTCATGGTCGAACTTCCGGCGGCCCAGCACCGCAAAACCCATGTGATGATCAAGGGGAACTTCCTCAACTTGGGCGATGAAGTCTCGGCCGGGCTTCCCAAGGCCTTCCATCCTCTCGCCCGCCCCGCCGGGGCCGACCAGGCACCGGTCAATCGGCTGGAACTGGCCCACTGGCTGACCGATGCCCGCAACCCGCTCACCGCCCGCGTGATGGCGAACCGGCTCTGGTCGCAGATCTTTGGAATTGGACTGGTCGAGACCGAAGAAGACTTCGGTTCGCAGGGCGATCTCCCGACCCATCCCGAACTGCTCGACTGGCTGGCCCTCGACCTCGCCCGCGACTGGAACGTCAAGGGGCTGCTCAAGACCATCGTCACCTCGGCGACCTACCGCCAGAGTTCGCACGTCACCCCGGCTCAGCTTGAGCAAGACCCCCGCAATCGCCTGTTGTCGCGGGCCCCCCGCTATCGGCTCGAAGCCGAGATGGTCCGCGACCAGGCCCTCGCCCTCGCCGGACTGCTCAGCCGCAAGTCGCACGGCCCGTCGGTCTATCCTCCGCAACCCCCCGGACTCTGGCAGGCGGCGTTCAACGGCGAGCGCACCTGGACCACCAGCCAGGGGGAAGACAAGTACCGCCGGGGGCTGTACACGCTCTGGCGGCGGACGGTTCCCTACCCCTCGATGGCGGCCTTCGACGCCCCCAGCCGGGAGATCTGCACAGTCCGCCGGGTGAGAACCAACACACCACTGCAGGCCTTCGTGACCTTGAACGACCCGGTCTACGTGGAAGCGAGCCAGGGGCTGGCCCGGCGGATGGCGCGAGAAGGGGGCGCAACCACCCGCGAGCGGGTGACCTACGGCCTGGCCCTGGTCCTGGCCCGAGAGCCGCAACCCGAGCAGATCGAAGAGCTGACCGCCCTGTACGAGGCCGAGCGAGAAGCCTTCAACCAGGACGCAGCCGCGGCCAAAGAACTCGCGACGAACCCGCTCGGCCCATTGAACGCCGAAGAAACCCCCGAAGACCTCGCCGCCCTGACGGTGGTCGCCAACATCCTGCTCAACCTCGACGGCGTCCTGACGCGGAATTGAGCCCGGCGCCAGACGGGGCATATCTCACGCCTGAGGGCGATCGCAGGAAGACCACGCGCTGGCAGAGTGTCTCGCTACCACTCGAACAGCGTGCG
>CAIUHT010000086.1 GCA_903898975.1 uncultured Planctomycetaceae bacterium | reverse complement strand
CCTGTAGCTCCAACACCGCCGACGCTACCAGCAACGCCAGTGGCTCCTGTGGCTCCAACACCACCGACGCTACCAGCGACGCCAGTGGCTCCTGTCGCTCCAACACCGAACAACCGGGGTCAGACGCCAGAAAATTCCTCCTCTGGCGCGCACCTTCAGCGATCTCTTCCCCCAACCACATCCACCAAAACCCTCTCAGGCCGCCGTTGCAACCTCATGCTCGGCTTCCACCTCGTGAGCGATCCGGAGCAACCGGCGGTATTCCTCAAGTTGGGTGTTCAGTTCGTCGGCCGGAGGCGGTCCCGCCTCGACCAGGGCCCGCCGGAAGTGGGCCAACACCCCCTCTTCCGAGCCCAGTTCGGCCTCCATGTTCAGCAGCAGGTGGCATGTCGCGAGATTTGGTTTAATAAAGCGGAAGCCCTCCAGGTCGAACTGTTTGAGCCGGGCTTCCCCCCGGGCAACCCGGGCCCGCAATGATTCCAGCATCTGGGCGGGGGTGAGGGACCGGCGGGGGGCCGGAGTGGGGGCAGCGGAATTGACCGGGGCGGAATTGACCGAAGAGGGATTGACCGGGGCGGTCGAGGGGATGGGCGGGGTCGGTGCCATCGTTTCGCTTGGAGGTGCGACGGGGGTGATCGTGATCGGCTCTGGTGCCAACGGCGACCGCTTCTTCCGCCCCTTGGGAATCGGGGGGCCGATGACGGCGGGGCGGTCGGGTTCCGGGATCGCCTGGCGTTTGCGGATGTCGTCCCAGGAACCGATCACCTTCCGCATCCCGTATTCGCTCTCGGGGCTGGCTTCGAATTCGAAGCCGAAGTTGTAGGCGATCGATGCCTCCATCAGTTTGGAGCCGGTGATTCCCTCTTTGCGGGCCCAGAACTGCAGGGTTCCAAAGTCGGCCAGCCCGCCGAACATCTGCAGATACAGCGAGATGAACGTGCGGGCGTGGAACAGCAGGCGGTCTTTGGCGTCGAGCTTGCCGAGCCGAAATTCCTGACCGTCCCCCGGTTCCCACCGCATGGGTTCCCCCTCGGGCTGCCACAACCGCCAGGGCTCCCTCCCCGAATCGCCAAAGCCGTGGTTCAGCTTGAGGCACTCCAGCACGCGGTCGCCATGCTCCGGATCCTCAGGCGGAGCGACCCGCCAGACGCTGCGGGCGACGGTGGTGAGAGAGGCACTTTTGAAATACTGCTTGAGGCCGGTCCCGTTGCGGAACGCATCGGGGCGCTGGGTCAGCACGAAGGTCACATCGGTCTGACGGCCGAGTACCTGCAGTTCGAAGATCAGATCTTCGAAGACCCGTTCGCTGTCGGTCTTGAGGTGCTGCCTGAGCTGATCGATCACCACCAGCCGAATGCTGGGACGCCGTTGCAGGAATTGGCCCAGTTTCTTGAGGATTTCCTGGGTGTGCAGGCGGACCCGGAACTCGGGGAGTTCGCCCGCGGCCAGTCCCGGCGCGGGCAACGGTCCCTCGGGGAACTCGCTGTGGCTTTGGCCCCAGTCGAGCAGTTGGGTCGTCGCCTGCAGCACGCGTTCGGGATCGCCGCCGTTGAGGGCGACCTGGTCGAGCACGTTGTGTTGGAAGTCGTCGACGCAGTTGAAGACCAAGACATCCGAGGGGGGCAGGGCCTCCGAGGGATCCTCGGTTCCCGGAAACGCCCGACCCGAGGTGACCCGGGCGATCCAGTCGGTCAGCACGCGAGTCTTCCCGGACCCTTCTTCGCCAACCACCACGACCATGTCGCCGACGCGGATCCTGTCGCGCCAGACCCAGCCCTCGTTGGGCTTGGGCCGGCGTTGGCCGGGAGTG
>CAIUHT010000085.1 GCA_903898975.1 uncultured Planctomycetaceae bacterium | reverse complement strand
TCCGGGAGCGCTGGCTCTTGCCGCCCGGGTGGAGGACCCCGCCTCGGGACGCGTGATGGAGGTGCGGACGACCGAGCCGGCGGTGCAGTTTTACTCGGCGAATTTCCTGGATGGCTCGGCGACGAACGGCGGTCACAAGCAGCGGACGGCGTTCTGCCTCGAGACGCAGCACTATCCCGATTCGCCCAACCACCCCGAGTTTCCCACGACGGTCTTGCGGCCCGGACAGACCTACCGCCAGACCACCGTGCACAAGTTCCTGATTGCCCCGGCGAGATAACCCAGGCACGAACAACCGGCGGGTGCACCGGCGGAGCAAGCCCCCCCTGCGAGCCAGACCACTGTCGGCGCGACTTCCTGTTGCACCGACCGTTGCGGTCCGGGGAGGGCCGGGCGGTGGGCGACCTCTGCCCCTGCCAGACGCCGCGTTCCTCCGCCGCTGCGGGCTGATGCCACAGCCCCGGGGCGGGCCAGGTGTCAAACGCAGGTTGCAGCACGGTTCATCCGCTGCCCCGCGCCACTGCCGCTGATTTTTCGCAGGCGTGGGTACAGCCGTGAAGACCCGTATTGTGGCGCCGCGAGCCATCCAAGGGACCCACGGCGGGTGCGTCGCGCAGGTCTCCCCTGCGCGACCCCGAGACTGCCGTCAGCGCGTTGGATGGATGCCTGGCAGGGGAACTGCGTTGAAGCGAGAGCCTGGGAGGGGTGGGGGGGGAGTGACTCAGGCCAGGACGTGAGTGTCCCCAACGCGCAAGGCCAGGGCGTTGGTCTTGCCCAGCTGCCGGACATCCTTGATCCACTCTTCGGCGTCCTGCGCGATGGGGGGCCAGGTGTTGTAGTGGCACGGGAGCACCAGCTTGGGCCGCAGCAGTTCAACCGCCCGCAAGGCGTCTGCTGGGCCCATGGTGTAGTTGTCGCCAATGGGCAGAATCGCCACGTCGAGCCCGACCTGCCCAATCAGCAGCATGTCGTAGAACAGCGCGGTATCGCCGGCGTAGTAAATCTTGCGTCCATCCGACAGCCGCAGCAGGAACCCGCCCGGGCAGCCGCCATCCGAACCATCGGGCAGCATCGACGAGTGATGAGCGATCGTCATCTTCACGCGACCGAATGGAAAGTCGTGCCCGCCCCCCAGGTTCATGGCGTGGGTGTTTTTGACCCCCTTCGCCGTCAGCCACTCGCAGATCTCGTAGTTGGCCACCACGGTGGCCCCCGTACGGACCGCCAACTCGACCGTGTCGCCCACATGGTCGCCGTGCCCGTGCGACACCAGGATGTGCGTTGGCTGGAGATCGCTCGCCGCCACGCAGGCGACCGGGTTGCCACTCAGGAACGGGTCGATCAGCACCCGGAACTCCCCGGTCTCCAACTGCCACGCACTGTGCCCCAACCACCTGAGTCGATGCTCCGCCATGCTCCCGACGTCTCCTGTTCTGAATCCTGCACCGGAATTGCTCAAGGGGTCACGAGCAGGTCCCATTTTCCCGGCCCGGCCCGCCCCGAAAGTTTCCAAAACCGATGGCAACATCTCTTTTTCCCCCTGTCAATCACCATGCGGCCCGGGAACGACTTTTCAACCAAGTCTTCCTATTGCTCCCGACAGTTTCCTCACAGTTCCTGCGATTCGAGCGACTCCGACTGTCTCTGAGGCGCGGCACGCCCCTCGGAACGACGCACGGCTCCCATTGGCATCAGACCACAAGCTCTTCGCCCCAATCTCCCAGCGAACGGACAGCCAAGACTCAACCGCTCCTTGCCCGCCGCTGTCGGCCGCCGTTAGAATCAAGCATTGTTGATCCGACGTTCCGGGGTGGCGGCGCGGTTTGGCAAGCGACGGCTGGGATACCCGGAGACGACTGCACCTTCCTTCTCCCTGCGGCACATTCCTCATGCTGCGGACTCTCCCCTCTCAAACTGTCCGCGCATGTGGCCTGACCACCCCGTTGGGCACAATGCGACTCGCACAGTCCGCATGGCTGGCAGTTGCCGTCATGCTGGCGCTGGGCTCGGCTCTGCGGGCTGAAGAGGCGACTCCTGGTTCTCCCCGGCCCGTCCAGTTCACCCGCGATATCCGCCCCCTGTTCAAGAACCGGTGCTTCGCCTGCCATGGCTCGTTGAAGCAGACCGCCAGCCTGCGGGTGGATACGGCCGCCGCGTTGCTCGCCGGGGGAGATTCCGGCCCTTCGGTCACCCCCTCCGACCCCGATGCCAGCCTGCTGTTGCAGAAAGTCCTGGCCGAGCCCGCGGCAGGGCGAATGCCTCCCGAGGGAGAGCCACTGACGGCAGCGCAGATTGACCTGCTGCGACGGTGGATCGCCGCGGGAGCCCCCGCCCCTGAACAAGAGAGCCCCGAACCCGATCCGCGGGCTCACTGGGCGTTTCAGCCCCCGGTCAAGCGCCCGCTCCCTGGTCCACTGGCCGGTCAGCCCACACCGACGAACCCCGTCGATGCCTGGATCGCGGCTCGACTGGCGACAGCCGAGATCACTCCCCGGCCTCCCGCCGACAAGGCCACGCTGCTGCGGCGGGTCACACTCGATCTGACGGGCCTCCCCCCCACCCGACGGCAACTGCTCGACTTTGAAGCCGACATCTCCCCCGGGGCGTACGAGCGGGTGGTCGACCGCTTGCTTGAGTCGCCTCAATACGGCGAGCGGTGGGGTCGGCATTGGATGGACGTGTGGCGGTACGCCGACTGGCATGGTCGTCGCTATGTGCCCGACGTCTGGAACAGTGCCCCGCAGATCTTTCACTGGCGGGACTGGATTGTGCGGTCGCTGAACGCCGACCGGGGTTACGACCAGATGGTTCGCGAGATGCTTGCGGCCGACGAGGTCAGTCCGGGCGACCGCTCGGCTGGAGTGGCGACGGGCTACCTCATCCGCAACTGGTACGCCCTCAATCCGAACGACTGGATGAGAAACACCGTCGAGCACACGGGCAAGGCCTTTCTGGGGCTGACCTTCAACTGTGCCCATTGCCACGACCATAAGTACGATCCAATCACGCACGCCGACTATTTCCGAATGCGGGCGTTTTTTGAGCCGATCGGGATTCGGCAAGACCGCCTGCCCGGGCAGGCCGACCCCGGCCCGTTCCAGGAATACAGCTACAGCACGCTGCGGAAGATCCAGCGGTTGGGAACCGTGCAGGTGTTCGACAAAACTCCCGACGCCCCGACCTGGTTCTACACGGGGGGTGATGAGCGGAACAAAGTCAAGGAGCGGGGCTCGATTGTGCCGGGAGTCCCCGATTTTCTGTCGGGCGATCAGCCGCTGAACATCGTCCCTGTCGCGCTCCCGCCGCTCGCTCACACCCCCTCGCTGGAGCCTGCCCTGCAGCAGACGCTGCGGGAGGACGCCGCCCGGCAGCTGGAACAGGCCCGGGCCGAACTGACGCAGGCACTGGCCGAACCGCTGGACCCAACGCCAGAACTGGCCACAGCCCTCACGCAGGCACAGGCCGCCCTGGCCACCGCCCGCGCGGATGTGGCCAATCAAGCGTCCGGCCGGCCGTTGGTGGGAACGCAGAGCCTGCTGTTTCAGGCGGGCACCGGGCGGGCGATTACCCAGAACCGATTGCCCGGGCTGAAGTCGCTGCAGACGGGGTTCACCATCGAGTTTCGCGTGCGACTGTTGACCGACACGCACTTCAACTTTCAGTTGGCACGCGACGTCAAGCAGGGACTGACGGCCGCCTACGTCGCGTTTGACGCGGGACGGGTCATGTCTTACCGCCCCGGGGGATTCACCGAATTCGAGGCGGGGCAGTACCACTTCGCGAAGGGGGAGGCGAACTTCCAGGTTCGACTGGTGCTCGATCTCGAAGCCGACCAGGCACTGCTCTCGGTGGATTGCCTCGACACCGCCCAGCCCGTCGTGTCCGCCACGCCGATTGCCATCAATGGCTGGAACCCGGTGGGAGACTCGAACAAGTGCTTCTCGTTCGATGCCCGGGCCGGCAGCCTGGTGGCGGTCGATGAATTGATTCTCCGCGCGGGACCTGTCTCGGCTCAACAGCGCGAGCTGGGAGACCAGGATCCGGCGATTGTGGCCCACTTCACGTTCGAGGGTCCGGGCTACACGGCGGGGAAAGAGATCTATGGCCTGGGGAGCTTTGAAAACTCACCGTTCGCGATCGCCCCCGGCCTCGTGCAGATTGCCGCGCAGCTGGGCGACTCTTCGCTGCAAGCACTCGAGGCCCGGGTCGCCGAGGCCGAGCGGGCTGTGAATCGTCCCCGCCTGCGTCGTGAAGCGGCGACGAAGGGGGTCGAAGCGGCGACCGCGGGGCAGGCCGCCCTGGAAGCCCGGATGGCGGCCGACCAGGCCCGGCAGGCCGATGGTGGGAAGGACGTCGCCGGCAACGCCGGAGCCGGGGCTGTGGGCGCCGACAGCAGTGGCGCGGCGACCGCCGCCCGGTCCGCCCATCAGGCCGAGCGGACCGCCCTCGCGCTGCTGACGCACGCCCAGGCACTGCAGGCTGAGTGGGCCCTGGCGACCGCCGAGGCCCGCCCGTCCAGTGACGCCAACCGGGGCAAAGAGATCGAAGCGGCCCGGCAGAAATGGCAGACCGCGCTGGCAGCCCATGAGACCGCCCGCAAGAAACTCGACGAGCCCCCGGCCGAGAGCTACACCGCGACGGGGCCCAGCTACCCCCGGCAATCGACGGGCCGCCGCAAGGCACTCGCCGAGTGGCTGACCAGCCCCCGCAATCCGCTGTTTGCCCGCGTCGCGGTCAATCACATGTTCCTGCGGCACTTTCAGGCGCCGCTGGTGGCCAGCGTGTTCGACTTTGGCCGGAACGGCGCCCTCCCGACGCACCCCGAACTGCTCGACTGGCTGGCGGTTGAGCTGGTCGAGGCGGGATATCGAATGAAGCCGCTGCATCGCCTGCTGGTGACCAGTGAGGCGTATCGCCGCAGCTCGGCGACCGGTTCCGACCGGGTCGCCAGCGAACGCGATCCTGAGAACCGGTTGCTCTGGCGGATGAATGTCGGGCGGATGGAGGCCGAGGTGGTACGTGACAGTGTGCTTTCGCTGTCGGGGCAGCTCGACACCACACTGGGTGGCCCCGAACTTGAGAACAGCCAGGCCCTGACAACTTTCCGCCGCAGCCTCTACTACAGCTGCCAGCCCGAGGAGGATGGCAAGAGCCAGTTCAGCGCGCTCTTCGACGGTCCTGAACCGGCGGACTGCTACCGCCGTTCGCGGACCATCATTCCCCAGCAGGCCCTGGCCCTGACAAACAGCACCCTGGTGGTCGAGCAGAGCCAGAAACTGGCCGCTCAGCTCTCCGCCGAACTGGCGGCCCAGGGACAGCCTGGCAGCCCGGCCTTTGTGGTGGCTGCCACGCAGCAGATCCTGGCGCGCACTCCGACAGTGGCCGAGCTGGAGGCGTGCCTGGCCTTCCTGGGGCCCGCGGGAGGCGATCCAGCCGGGCAAGCGACCCGCCGTGCGGGGCTGGTCCGCGTGCTGCTGAACCACAACGACTTCATCGCGATCCGCTGATGCGGAACTGAACCCCCAGGGTCAGCATAGTCCAAACCGTCTCACACCGTCTCACACCACCCTGCACTGTCCGACACTGGCCGATCCCGTCCGACCCAACACCGGCCCACACGGCTCACCAGCCCCCTGACATTCCTCGAGAAACTCTGCCTCACCCATGTTGCCCTCTCCGCCTCCTGGTTGCTGCGGTCCGGTCCCGCGAAGGGCGTTTCTCGCCGACTTTGGACTCGGCTTCACCGGCCTGGCCCTCAGCGAGATGCTGGCTCGTGACGGTCGCGTGCGTGCCGCCGAATTGCCCGCCAAAGACCCGGCCGTCGAGCACGCCCCCCCCACGGGCCTGGCCTTGCAGCCCCCCCGCGCGAAGTCGGTCATCTGGATCTTCCTGTCGGGGGGGTACAGCCATGTCGAGACGTTCGATCCCAAGCCGGCGCTGAATGAACACGCTGGCAAAACGTTCGACAAGACTCCATTCGAGAACCCGCTGCACTCGCCCTTGCACCGGGCCCGGTTCCGTTCGGTTCCCGCCGAAGAGATCAATGTTCGGGATGTCTATCCCAGCATCTATCCCATGCAGGTCGGCTGGAAGAAGCATGGTCAGAGCGGGATTGAGGTGACCGACTGGTGGCCGCACCTGGCGGGCTGCGTGGACCAACTCTGCTTCGTGCGGAATATGTGGACCACCGACAATGACCACGCCGCCGAAAACCAGATTCACACCGGCCGGCACCGGCTGGACGAACCGCAGCCCTCGCTGGGCAGCTGGGCCACCTACGGGTTGGGGGCACTGAACGACAACCTCCCGCGCTTCGTGGTGCTGGGTGGACCCACCCGCTCCGACACCCGGCAATCGATCGACTCGTACTACCTGGGCCCCCAGTTCGCGGGAGTCCCGCTGGCTCTCGACCCCAAGAACCCGTTGCCGTTTGGTCAACGCCCCGCCTCGCAGTCGGCCGCCGAGCAATTGGCCGAGTTCCAGCTGATTGGTCAGCTGAATGGACTCTCGGCGGTCGAGTATCCCGACGATCCCGATCTGCGGGCCCGCATTCGGGCGTATGAACTGGCCTATCGCATGCAGGCCGCTGTCCCCGAAGCGGTCGACCTGGCGTCCGAGACCGCCGCGACCGCCGCCATGTACGGTCTCGACAACGACGCGACCAAGCTGGCGGGACAGCGGTTGCTGGCCGCACGGCGGCTGGTGGAACGTGGCGTGCGGTTCGTGCAGGTCTTCCCTTCGCCCTATGGGGTCTGGGATTCGCACCAGAAGCTGAAAGACAACCATACCCGGCTGTGTGGCACGGTCGACAAGCCGGTCGCCGGGCTGATCCGCGACCTGGATCAGCGGGGCCTGCTGGACGAGACGGTGGTCGTGTTCTGCACAGAGTTTGGTCGCACCCCGGGGCTGGAGCAGCGGGCGGGGGGGGTGGATGGCCGCGATCATCATCCGAACGGGTTCACCATCTGGATGGCAGGAGCCGGTTTGAAACGGGGCTACGTGCACGGAGCGACCGACGAACTGGGCTATCACGCGCTGGGCGAGGGCCACTACGTGACCGACCTGCACGCCACCGTGTTGCACCTGCTGGGTCTCGAGAGTCGGACGCTGGAGATTCCCGGTCGGCGACGACTCGACATCGACCACGGTCGCGTCATCACCGACATCCTCGCCTGAACCCAATCCCCGGCACAGCCCCCCTGCCCCGGCGCGTGTTGTCGCGGTGACGGCTGGGTGGCCGGGGTGTCTGGCAACTCCTCTTTTTCCCTGGGGCCCCACTCCATGTCGCCGCCTGTTTCGTTTGCGCCGAGAAACCACGCTTCGCGCTCGGTGATTCAGCGCGATCCAGGCGCGACTCTGCGCGGTCGGCGGTCGCGAACGGGCGGGGCGGGGCGGGGCCTGGTGCTGGCCTGTGTGTGGGGTGCGGGCCTCGTGTGGAGCAGCCTGGCGGTGGCGCAGGGGCTCAGTCCGCGCGAGGCCATCTCGAAGATGAAGCTGCCCTCGGGCTGGCAGGTGGAGGTGGTGGCCGCCGAACCACTTGTGCGACAACCGGTCGCCATCGACTTTGATGACCGAGGTCGCCTGTGGGTGTTGCAATACCTGCAGTATCCGAACCCCGAGGGTCTGCAGCGGGTGCAGGTCGATCGGTTCTCGCGTACGCGTTACGACCGGGTTCCCGAACCGCCCCCCAAAGGCCCCCGAGGTGCCGACCGGCTGACCATCGTTACCGACTCGAATGGCGATGGCGTCGCCGACGAGGCTCGCGATTTCATCAATGGACTGAACCTGGCATCCGGCTTCGCGGTCGGCCATGGCGGAGTGTTTGTGCTCAATGTTCCCTACCTGCTGTTCTACCCCGACCGGAACCGCGATGACGTGCCCGATTCCGATCCGCGCGTGCTGCTGACCGGCTTCGGCATGGAAGACGCGCACAGTGTCGCCAACTCGCTCACCCTCGGCCCCGATGGCTGGCTGTATGGCTGCCAGGGGAGCACTGTCACCGCCCAGGTGCGGGGCCACGAATTTCAGCAGGGAATCTGGCGCTACCACCCGGCCACCGACCGCTTCGAACTCTTCTGCGAGGGGGGCGGGAATTCGTGGGGTCTCGATTTCGACTCCACGGGCCGCCTGCTCTACAGCACCAACTACGGCGGCCACACCCTGCTCCACGGGGTGCAGGGTGGCTACTTCGTCAAG
This sequence comes from uncultured Planctomycetaceae bacterium, assembly GCA_903898975.1. Classification (GTDB taxonomy): domain Bacteria; phylum Planctomycetota; class Planctomycetia; order Planctomycetales; family Planctomycetaceae; genus UBA10511. The sequence continues at coordinate 2,382 of CAIUHT010000085.1, read as the reverse complement.
TCGTTCGGCAAGCACGGCGCGCTTCACAATCCTCACGCCTACGGCTACTTCGACCACGCCCCACACACCAATTTCCAGGGAGGGCATGTGACCGTCGGGGGAATTGTCTACCAGGAAACGCTCTTCCCTTCCGAGTTGCGGGGCAAGTATCTCGCGGGAGACCTGCTCGGACATGGCGTCTATTGGCACACGATCGCGCCGCGTGGCACGACGGTGCAGACCGCCCACGGTGGGGAGTTGCTGGTCGCCAACGACCCCTGGTTCGCCCCGACCGATGTCACGATTGGTCCCGACGGAGCCCTGTATGTCGCCGACTGGCACGACGCCCGCACCGCCCATCCCGACCCCGACGCCGAGTGGGATCGAACCAACGGCCGCGTCTACCGCCTGACTCCCCGCGAGACCCCGCGGACGCAACCGTTCGATCTGGCCGCGCTGTCGCTGCCGGAATTACGCGCCCGGCTGTCGCATGCCAGCCAGTGGCATGTGCGGCGGGCCCGCCAGGAACTGGTTCGACGCCGCAGCCTCACTGCCGATCAACCCGCCTCGCCGGAATTCACCGCACTGATAGCCGATCTGTCGCAACTGGCCCTCTCCAGTCCCGACCAAGGGCCGGCCCTCGAGGCCCTCTGGACGGTCGCTTCGCTCGACGGGTTCACTCCCGCGCTGGGTGACAGGCTGCTCGACAGCCCGCACCCGGCGGTGCGGGCGTGGAGCGTCCGCCTGCTGGGCGATCTGCCGCAACTGGGCGATGCCCTGGCGGCAAGACTCGACGCCCTGGCCGAGCGCGAACCCTCCAGCGAGGTTCGCCAGCAACTCGCCTGCACTGCCGCCCGGCTTAGTCCCGCGCAGGCACTGCCCATCATTCACACCGCCGTGCTGCGCGACCTCGACAACAGCGATCCGTACATTCCCCTGCTGTGGTGGTGGGCACTGGAAAAACACTCGGTCACAGGGACCGAAGCGGTGCTGCAGCGATTCACCCGCCCGGCGGTGTGGCAGTCGCAACTCTCCCGCCGCACCCTGCTGCCGCGCCTGGTCCGGCGGTATCTCGCGGCGGGAACCCAGGCCCAGTTTGTTGCCGCCCAGCGGATCCTGGCGGGGGGCCCCGACGCGAACGCCCGCCGCGAACTGTGGCCCGCCGTGCTGGACGGGTGGCGGGAGCACAGCGTCGCCAGCGAGCGCCGAGCCGAGTGGCTGGGCTGGGTGGCCGCGACACCCCTCGCACAACAGGCGGCCAGCGACTGGCAGCAGACGCCCCAAGACGCCCCGCTGGTGTCTCTCACGCTGGCGTGGGGCCTGCCCCAAGCGCGGCAGCAGGTGATTGCGACCGCATTCAACACGCAGGTCGCTCCCCCCACGCGGGCCAGCCAGTTCGAGCTCTTGCTGCCGTATGCCGACCCCGACCTGCGGACCCAGGCCGCGGGGGTGGTCACCTCGAGCCAGCCCGACCCGGTCCGGTCGGCGGCACTGCGGCTGTTGGCCAGCGATCCCGATCCCGAGCGTCCCCGCCGACTGCTGGAGTGGTATCGCCAGGAACCGTCCGCGGCCCTGCAGAGCCAGATTCGTGACGTGCTGCTGTCGCGGGTCGAGTCGGCCCGGCTGTGGCTGACCGCTGTCGATCGGGGAGAAATCCCGGCCGCCCAGACACCGCTGGAACAGATTCGCCGGGTGGCGCTGCTGGAAAACGAGGAACTCGACGCCCTGGTCTTGAAGCACTGGGGCCGGCTGCAGGGGGGAACACGGGAGGAAAAACTGGCCGAGGTTCGACGATTGAACAACGACCTGCGGGCAGCGGGGGGCAATGTCGCGGCGGGCCAAAAACTGTTCGTGAAGCACTGCGCGGTCTGTCATCAACTGCATGGCGAAGGGGGCAAGCTGGGGCCCGACCTCACGACGGCGAACCGTAAAGACCGTGACTTCCTGCTGATCAGCCTGGTCGATCCGAGCAGTGTGATTCGCAAGGAGTATGTGGCGCTGGTGGTCGAAACCAAGGGGGGGCAGGTCCTTTCGGGTCTGGCGGTCGAACGCAGCGACGCGGGAGTCACCCTTGTGAATGCCCGCAACGAACGGACGATGATTCCCCAAGCCGAGATCGCCGACATCCAGGAAGCAACCGTCTCGTTCATGCCCGAAGACCTCTACCGCCAATTGAAGCCTCAAGAATTGCGCGACCTGTTTGCCTATCTGCAGGGCCCCTGACTTGCCTGTCATGGGCGCCAGTGATGATCGCTGGCCCTGGCCCGAAGAGAGCAATCGGCTCCACTTCCCGATCTTCCCAAACTGCGGATTACGATGACTTCCGACTTCCCGCCGCAGCGATTGGTGTCGCCTCCCCTGGTGATTCCACAGCGCAGTGACCAACCCCGCGGATCGGGCCGG
>CAIUHT010000084.1 GCA_903898975.1 uncultured Planctomycetaceae bacterium | reverse complement strand
TCCCGTTTTACTGCTGGCACCCCGGATTGAGCGTAGTGGCCAGTTGCCGGATGTGCCTGGTGGAAACCGGGACCAAGAACAAGGAGACGGGCGAGATCGCCATGGTTCCCAAGCTGGTGCCGGCGTGTCAGACGCCCGCCAAGGATGGGACCGTGGTGGTGACCAACAGCCCCCGGGTGAAGGCGAACCAGAATTTCGTGCAGGAGGGAATCCTGCTCGATCACCCGGTCGATTGCCCGATCTGCGATCAGGCGGGGGAATGCTGGCTGCAGGACTACTACTTCGAATATGGGCACAAAGAACGGCGGGCCGACGTCCGTCCGTTCACCAGCGAGCGGCGCGACCTGGGTCCGCACGTCTCGCTGTTCGCCGACCGCTGCGTCATGTGCAGCCGGTGCGTGCGGTTCACCCGCGAAGTCTCCGGCGAAGGGGAGCTGATGGTGGTTGACCGCGGGAGTCACGCCGAGATCGACGTGTTTCCCGGCTTCCCGATCGACAACAGCCTGTCGGGGAACGTAAACGACATCTGCCCGGTGGGGGCTCTCTGCTCGAGCGATTTTCTGTACCAGCAGCGGGTCTGGTTCCTCGACGCGCAGAACACGATCTGCACCGGTTGCAGCACGGGCTGCGCCACCCAGATGCACGTCAACCAGAACACGCTGTACCGTGTGCAGCCCCGCTACAACCCCAACGCCAACGACTGGTGGATGTGCGACAAGGGGCGGTACGAAAACGGGTATCTCACCGCACCGAATCGGCTGGATGCCCCCCGGATGCGCCGGGGAGACAAGTTCGAGCCGCTCGAATGGTCGGAGGCGATCCGCGAGATTTACAACCACGTCGCCGATGTGGCGCTCCACCATGGTGGGCGTCGGCTGGCGGTGGTGGTGTCGCCGTTCCTGACCTGCGAAGAGGCGTACCTCCTGTCGAAGTGGGCGAAGGGGATTCTCGCCGATGTGGTCCTGGCGGTGGGACCGGCTCCAGTGCGCGGGACCGACGAAGTCTTCAAGGCGGGGTTCACGATTCGTGCCGAGAAATGCCCCAACCGCGTCGGTGTGACCGAGATTGTCAAGCACTTCAGCGGGGGGGAGGTTCTCGACTGGAACGGACTGCTGACCCGGGTCGCGGCGGGCGATTTCCTCGGAGCATACGTAACGGGCAACGCCCCGTTTGACTGGATCTCGGACGCCGAAGCCGAGACGTTTGCGAAGCTCGACAAGCTGGTGGTGCAGGACATCTTCCCCTCGCCGCTGGCCCGCAAGGCGCACGTGGTGATTCCCGGAGCCGCCAGCTTCGAGAAGGAAGGGGCGTACGTGAACCACGCCGGCCTGATCCAGTCCACGCAGTGGGGCGTCCGGCCTCCCGGTGCCGCACACATGGATGGCCAGACCTTTGGCGACCTGCTGGGCCGACGCGGGCTGTACCAGTCGGCGGCGGTCATGGCGGAACTGGCGGCCGAGATTCCGTTCTTCGCCCGCTGTGCCGGGGGAATTCCCCCGGCGGGCCTGAACCTGGTGACCGGGGAGGAGAAGCAGCCCAAGACGACCGAGCTGGGGACGGTCACCCACCCGACACCAACCTTCCGCAGCGAGGCGTCCCGCATGCTCGAAGTGGAGCCCCAGGTTCGGTAATCTGGCGGGCGGATGTGGGCTGGCGAGGATTTCCCTCTCGGCCTCGGCCCGCCGCAATTTGGCATGGTCCCCCGGTTCTTCTTCGTCCCTCCGTTTTCGAACACGTCACGAGCTTCCATGGCCGAATGGATTGAACCGCTGGTCAAGATCGCGTTGGTGGTCGGTGCCTCGCAGGCCGCTGTGGCCTACCTGGTGCTGGTCGAACGCAAGGCAGCGGCGTATCTGCAGGATCGGTTCGGTCCGAATCGCGTCGGCCCCTGGGGGTTGCTGCAGCCTCTGGCCGACGGTCTGAAATTCATCCTGAAGGAAGAGATTGTTCCCGACGGGGCCGACCGGGCACTGTTCCTGGTCGCCCCCGTCTCGATCCTGGCGACGGCGACGTTTGTCTTCGCCGCGATTCCCTTCGGGTACGTCGTCCCCTGGCCTGGGCGGGACCCCATTGCCTTGACCATCGCCCCTGGGATGGACATTGGCCTGCTGTTTGTGTTCGCGGTGGGCAGCCTGGGGGTCTACGGAGTGATCCTCGGGGGCTGGGCCTCGAACAACAAGTACAGCCTGCTGGGCGGGCTGCGGTCGAGTGCGCAGCTGGTCTCCTACGAGATTCCCCTGGGGCTGTCGGTGCTGGGGGTGCTGCTGTACGCCGGCTCGCTGCGGATGGAAACCATCATGACCGCCCAGGCCCAGTCGGGCTGGTGGTGGGTGGCGGTCCAGCCCCTGGGATTCGTAGTCTTCCTGGTGAGCGGTTGTGCCGAGGCGACCCGGCTCCCCTTCGACCTGCCCGAGTGTGAGCAGGAGCTGATTGGTGGCTACCACACCGAGTACACCGGCATGAAGTTCGGGATGTTCGCGTTCGCCGAATACCTGCACATGATTGTCGTGGCGTTCCTGTCGGTGATCCTGTTCTTTGGCGGGTGGCACTTCTGGGGCCTGGCACCGTACACCGAGGGGAACCAGGTGGGGTGGGGCGGGGCTCTCATCCGCGTGGCAGTGCTGAACTTCAAGGTGCTGCTGATGATTTTCTTCT
>CAIUHT010000083.1 GCA_903898975.1 uncultured Planctomycetaceae bacterium | reverse complement strand
GCCGAACTCTCGGCCAAGCACAAGAAGACCTACTTCGTGCAGCCCATCAAGGAGCCCCTGGGCGACGCCATCGAAGCCGAAGTCGCCGCCGCGACCCCCGAGGAGTAACTCCTCACTGGCGGGCAGACTGGCGGGGCCTCTCCCGCATCAGCCCCACCGTGCGAAACACAAAAGGGGTCCGGCAGACATGTGTCTGCCGGACCCCTTTTTTTGTTGGAACAGCAGCCCGTTCGGCTCCGCGCGGTGAACCCTGCCGCCCCATTCTCTGAGACCGTTCACGCACATCCCGGGTTGCCGCCACAGCCCCTCTTGCGGGCCGCATTACGCTGCCTGGCCGACGCACGGGTGGAGACACGGCAGCCAAGCCACGCGACTGCCATCGGCGCGGGTACCCAGTCAGGCCAGAGCCGTACCTGGGAGTGCCAACAATCGCCCCGCCCCCACCGCAGCGATGCGTGTGCGCAGCGGGCGATGGTATCAGCCACGGGGATCGGGCGGTTGCCCACCAGGTGAGGAGTTGGGCGGTCTCGCTAGACTCCCGCCCGCACGTCACGACCCAGCAGTTGGGGCGACGTCGGGAGGTTGCTCGTTCCCATCAGGAACTTGTCCACTCCCACGGCGGCTTCGCGCCCCTCCCAGATCGCCCACACAATCAACGACTGCCCGCGCCGTGAGTCACCGGTCGCAAACACGCCCGGCTGACTGGTCATGTAGTTGTCGTCGGCCTTGACGTTCCCTCGGGGATCCAGCTCCACCCCCAAGCCCTCGATGAGCCCGAGTTTCTGCGGGCCCACAAAACCCATCGCCAGCAGCACCAGGTCGGCGGGCAGCGTGAACTCGCTGCCGGCCACTTCCCGCATCTGCATGCGGCCCCCTTCCGAGAACCATTCCAGCCGGACGCCGTGCAACTGTTCGACCCGGCCATTCGAACCAGTGAACTTCTTGGTCCCGACGCTCCAGTCGCGATTCCCCCCCTCCTCGTGGGCGCTGCTGGTCCGCAAGACCGTGGGCCAATAGGGCCAGGGCATCGACTCGTCCCGCTGATTCGGCGGCTTCGGCAGCAGCTCCAGCTGCACCACCGAGCGGGCTCCCTGCCGGTGCGCTGTCCCCAGGCAGTCGGCCCCCGTATCGCCACCACCGATGATGATGACGTGCTTGTCCTTCGCCGAGATGAACTGCCGGGTGTCGATCCGATCGCCCTCGCAGGTCTTGTTCTGCAGCGGCAGGTAGTCCATCGCGAAATGGACCCCCTGCAGCTCGCGGCCGGGGACGGGCAGATCGCGAGGAATGGTCGCCCCGACGGCGAGCACCACCGCGTCGTACTCGCGACGCAACTGCTCGACCGGGAGATCGACCCCCACGTTCACGCTGGGGCGGAAGACAATTCCCTCGGCTTCCAGGATCGCCAGCCGACGGTCCAGGACCTTCTTCTCCATCTTGAACTCGGGAATGCCGTACCGCAGCAGTCCACCAATCCGATCGGCCCGTTCGAAGACCGTCACCCAGTGGCCCGCCCGGTTCAGCTGCTGAGCGCACGCCAGCCCCGCCGGCCCCGATCCGATGATTGCCACCTTCTTGCCCGAGCGCGTCTCGGGAGGTTCGGGGCGGACCCAGCCCTCGGCGAACCCGCGTTCGATAATCGAGTTCTCGATGTTCTTGATGGTGACCGGGGGTTCGTTGATCCCCAGCACGCACGCCTCTTCGCAGGGGGCGGGGCAGAGGCGGCCGGTGAATTCCGGGAAGTTGTTGGTCGAATGCAGCCGACGCAGCGCCTCGGCCCAGTTCCCCCGGTACACCAGGTCGTTCCAGTCGGGAATGATGTTCCCCAGCGGGCACCCGGTGTGGCAGAACGGCACCCCGCAGTCCATGCACCGAGCCCCCTGCTCGAGCAGCTTCAGCTCGGGAAAGGGCTGGTAGACCTCCTGGTAGTCGTGCAGACGCGTCGCCACGTCACGGCGCTGGGGAGTCTCGCGGGAGAACTCCATGAATCCGGTCGGCTTGCCCAT
>CAIUHT010000082.1 GCA_903898975.1 uncultured Planctomycetaceae bacterium | reverse complement strand
GCTGGGGGCGACCTTGCCGGGGTTTGGCGGTCGACCGACCTGCAGTTGGAATCGTTCGTACCACGGCATGACGAAGGCCTGGTCTGCCGTCAAACCCCGCGCACTCAATCGATTCGGGTGATTCAGATGACACAAAAAAACCCGGTGTGATCGCGACATCACACCGGGCTCCTGGCTCACGCGGGAATGCGAGTTCCCTGCTCAGGCGAGCGGCTTACTTGTGGGCGCCGTGGCAGCCACCGCAGTTGACCGCCTTCGCGAACGCCTCTTTGTTGTCGTCCTTCACCGCCTTGATGAGGGCGTCGTTCTTCTCTTTCCACGATTTCTCATCACCCTTCGGGGGCTTCTGCTTGCCCATCGAGATGTAGGCGTCGAGCAGCGTCTGAGTCTCCTCCTTCGTCGCCTGTCCCTTCTGGAACTTCTCGTGCAGCTTTTCCTTGTGGAACTTCATCGCCTCCTTGATCGTGTACTTGGGCTTGTCGTCGTCCGCCCGCAAAGAAACCCCCGCGAGGCACGCCACCAACGCCACCAGCAACATCCGCTTCATCTCACCAGACTCCTCGATCAGGAACTTTCGGCTCACCTCCGGGGGCGGTGTTCACACACCAGTTTGCTCCCTCGGAAGGCTCCTCAGACATGCCCCGATCCGCTCCAGCATCCGGTCCACAACGCAGAAATCGGGAATCGTTGATATTTGACCCGGTTGTCCGACCAAAATCCAGCCCCCCTCCACGGCAGATAGTCGCCCTCCGCCACCTCCCACCGCCACCGTTTTTGCATCAGTCCCAGGTCCCCCTTCCGCCGCATTTCCTCCCGCTTCTCTGCCCCAGCGTCTCGCGGGCGACTGGCAACTCGGGCAGCCGGGCGGAACAATACCCCATCGTCGCCCCATCCCCCGCAATCCTCCCTTTCACTCGTCAGCCAGGTTCGTCAGCCGCGCCTGCCACCCAGGCCGGCCCTCACACAGACTCGCGCACCAAACTCCCGGTCTCGGGTTCGCCACGGTTCCCGGTTCTGTTCGCCGGCACCCTCTCCCTGTTGTCCCGTTTCTCCGTTCACTCGCTTCGAAGGCTGGACCGCTGGTTGCCTCGCGCAAACCGATCCTGGCCTGCCACTGCTTCCCCTTCCCGAGAACTCCTTCATGTCAGCGGCTGTCACAGAAACGCCCCGGGTGCTGGTCACCGGGGGAAGCGGGTTTATTGGTGCCTGGGTCTTGCGCGAACTGATCGCCAGAGGCTGTCAGCCCGTGGTCTTTGACACCGGCGAGAATCGGATCCGCTGGCGACGCGTGGTGGGAGTTGCGGCGGATCACATCCCCGTCTTCGTCGGCAATCTCGCCCAGCCCGCCGACCTCGAACGGGCCTTCGACGCCGCCCCCATCTCGCACGTCATTCACCTCGCCGCCTGGCTCACCCCGGACTGCCAGCGCGACCCCCTCCGCGGGTGCGAAGTCAACGTGCTGGGGACGACCGCCCTGTTCGAAGCCGCCCGGAGACACCACGTCCAAGGCCTCGCCTGGGCCAGTTCCATGGCGGTCTTCGGTCCGGAACCGGGAGAACAGGCAGCCACCGGGACCAAGGCTCCCCCTGCCGTCAATCAGCCCCCGTCGTTCTATGGGGCCTTCAAAAAGGCGTGCGAACTGATCGCCCAACAGTACTGGCTGCACCATCAACTCCCGTCGGTCGGTCTCCGCCCGCATGTGGTGTATGGGCCGGAGCGGGAACTCGGCATCTCGGCCGGTCCCTCCCTCGCTGCCCGGGCCGCCGCCCGGGGCGGGGAATACACCATCGGCTTTCGGGGGGAACTGGGTTACGACTACGTCACCGACGTGGCCCGCGCCTTCGTCCGCTCGGCACTCGAAGCCCCTCCCGGTGCCTGGGTCGCCGACCTCCCCAGCGAGCCCGCCAGTGTCGAACGGGTGGTCGAACTGCTTGAACAACTTGTCCCGGGCTCGGCCAGTCGCATCTCGGTCGATGGGCCGGTCCTCCCCAGCAATCACTCGCCGCAGACCGAACCGCTCCAGCGACTCTTCCCCGACTGGCGTCCCACGACGCTCCGCGAGGGCCTTCGGCAGACCATCGAGTTCTACCGCACCTGAACCACGGTCGTTCGCCAGCGCAAGTCGGGCGTCTCGGGCTGTCGCACATTTTCGTTCTCCACGGTCCTTTCGTCTTCGGGGTGGCCTGATGGCCGAATCGACTCCCCAATCTCAGCCCGAACGCGACCGCCCGGCGGTGCCGCGCGCGCGGGCCGATGCGGGATCAGCCCCCCCCAACGAACAAGGGGCTTCACCCCCACGCCCGACCGGTAGTCGACCCGCCAACGCGGCAAACGCCCCGCTTGCGGGGGGCAATCGCCAGGCTGCTGCAGCGGGGACAGCTGCGAAACCGTCTGCCGCAACATCGACAGCGAAGCCCGCCCCCCGGCTGGGATTCCGTCCCCGGCGGCGGGT
>CAIUHT010000081.1 GCA_903898975.1 uncultured Planctomycetaceae bacterium | reverse complement strand
GAACTGCTCAACAAGCTGTCGTAAGTCCGCGGCCCCGGTGGCCGGGGCCCGGATCTCTTCCCGATCGAAGGATGCCTCCCATGCGCGTCTCTCCCTCTCGCCCGACCCGCCTGGCCCCCCGGGCCGGGTTCACGCTGGTCGAACTGATCGTGGTGATCGTGATCATCGGGATCCTGGCGGCGTTGATCCTCCCCGCGATCTCGCGGGTCTTTGGCACCGCCCGCACCGCCCAGGTGGTGACCGAGATCCGCGGGCTCGAGACGGCGATCGCGGCGTTCAAGGCCAAGTACGGGGTCGAGCCCCCCAGCCAGATCACCCTCTGCCTCACCAGCACCGGCTGGAACCAGTACCCCGAAAGCCGGGCCGCCATCCAGCAGATCTGGCCCCAGTTCGACTTCCGTGATTACAACGCCAACCCCAACGCTGCCGGGATGAAGTGTCCGCCGTGGTGGGCGACCACCTTCCAGAATGACGCGGCTGGCAACAAGGTGTTCCGCCTCAACTCGGGTGAGTGCCTGGCGTTCTTCCTGGGGGGAGTCATTCCCGACGCCCCCTCCTCGGGCAGAACCCTGGGCCCCATTGGGTTCGCCAACAATCCCCGCACCCCGTTCGACCCCGCCATCACCTCGCGCGTCCCACCGTTCTTCGAATTCGACAACGGGCGAATTCGCGACACCGATGGCAACGGTTTCCCCGAGTACGTCGATTCCCTGCCGGGCGATCAGCGAAAAGCGTACCTCTACTTCAGCAGCTACGACGGGACCGGCTACCGCGCGTCGGAAGAGCTCTACCTCAACAACAACCCGGTCGTCGGGCTCCGCGATGTCTATCGCCAGGGGACGGCACCGCTGGCTCCCGGGTTGAGCACCGGGCAGTCGGGTGACCCGGCACAACGCCTGCAGCCATTCAAGCCCCAGAGTTTTCAGATCATCTCCGCCGGGGTCGACAACGACTACGGACTGGGTGGCGTCTACAACCCCGACCTCACCAACGGTGGCCTGACCACCAACGGTTCCACTTCCGACCGGGCGGGCTTCGACAACATCACCAACTTCTCCAGCGGGACACTGGTGAAGTAGGGCGACCATCAACTCAACCGCTGCTGACCTCCCCCGCGCCTCTGCTCGCCCCCCGGGCGATCTGGGCGGACCACCTGGCTGGACCACCTGGGGGGAGGGGCGGCCAGGCTGATCGATGGCTGTCCCCCAGCCCAGGCTGGTGGCCAGCGCCCTGCCAGGGTCGTACCTCCAATCCTCGGGCAGTCCTCGGGCCGGTGGGCGACAAACGAACTGCGGAGCAGTTCGCGCGGAAGGCGGGAAACCCACTGGCGTCCCCGGCTTACCAGTCGGACTCTCCAGTGGGAGCGATCACGGATGGCAGTGATTGAGCCGCTGGTTGTTGGTCGCTGGTGGCGGGCCTTCCCGCAAGCCCGTGAGTTGCGTCTCTGGCGTTCGCGGTTGTGGGTCGTTCCTGGCCGTTTCTCCCCGTTCTCAAGGTCCTCCTCCATGCACTCACTTCGGCCACGGATGCCCCGTCGCAGCCTGTCCCGAGCCGGCTTCACGCTGGTCGAGCTGCTGGTGGTGGTGGCGCTCATCGCCATCCTCGCCGGGCTGACCCTCCGGGTCGCCGTCGGGGTCATCAACCAGGGACGCGAGGCGGCGACCAAGACCACCCTCCAAAAAGTCCAGCGGCTCATCAACAGCCGGCTCGAAGAATTCAACCGCCGCTTCGGGGGGAACGACCCCTCCTCCCTCTACCGGCTGGAGACCACCCCCGAGTACCTGCTCGCCGGGCAGATGCTGGTCGACAATTCGGGAACCAAGGCGTCGGGCAACGCCCGGCGAATCCTCGCCCGCAAGCTGCTCTACATCAAGTACTTCCCCCAGTCGGCCCGCGAACTCGACCCGGGATTGCAGCCCGAACTCTACACAGCGCTCTCGGCACTGGGTGGCCCCAACTCCACCTCCGATGTCGAGGCCGAAATCTCGAGTGCCGAAATCCTGCACGACCTCGTGGTGAATTCGACCAGCCTCGGCGATGTGGGGGTGGGGCTCGACAGCTTTCTCAACAGTGAAATCGCCGACACCGACGGCGATGGACGCAAGGAATTCGTCGATGGCTGGCAGCAGCCCATCGTCTTCTACCGCTGGCCCATGCTGCTGTTCTGGCCCGGGTTCCAGGTCCAGAACAACACCGACGCCACCCTGGCCCAGTTCGCCAACGCCAGCCCGACCGCCGAGCAGGCCCAGTTGCTCATCTCCACCCTGCCGGTGAATACCAGCCTGGCCAATCACCTCGCCCGCGATCCCCAGGACCCGCTGAACCTCTTGGGCGGGTGTCCGGAATTCGCCGAGGGGGGGCTCATGCCCGGCAACAACAACTCCGTCCGCCTGCAATACCCAGGGACATTCCCCCAGGCCAACAACCGCCGGATCGCCGGGTTTCACTTCCCGGGAACCTTTCACTGCCCCCTGCTCGTCTCGGCTGGTCCGAATGGTGTGCTCGGATTGCTGCCCCCCGCCTACGGAACCGGCACCTCTCCAACTCACTATGGCTACCTGGGCCAGTACGACTCGAGCCTGAGTGCCGCCGACCTCGTGGACGCCCTCTCCGACAACATCACCAGCCTCAACATTCGCGCGGGGGGCCGCTAGCCATGCCCGCACGTCGTGGTCTGTCGCTCCTCGAACTGCTGGTCGCCGTCGCCGTGCTGGTGCTGGTCAGCGGGCTCGCGCTGCGGGGGTTGGCTGGTGTGGCGGCAAGTGACCCCCGGCACGTCGCCAACCAACTGCAGTCGCGGCTTCAGGGATTGCGCGAGCGGGCCCGGAAGAGTGGGCGGCCCGCGGCGGTCCGGCTGGTCCGTGACGCCCAGTCGCCGCACCTCGTGGTCGCCATCGCCGGGCTGACCCCCGGCCAGCGACTCACCTACGGGGGAACGGCCGCCCCGGTGCAGTTCGAACGCGACTCAGCCCAGGGAACCACGACCGTTGCCGCGCCGGTGACCCGCGTGCGGGGACTGACCCCGGCGTGTGACTGGTTGGGGCTGCACGAACGAGGCCACCTCCGGCTCCCCGCGCGGATGCGGATTCCCGCCGGGACGGGAGAGTGGTACTCGGTGACCGGGCTGATCAGCGTCCCCGGCCAACCCGGCGAGACCGTCGCGGAACTGGCGACTCCTCTCGACCCCGGCCTGGTGTTGCAGCCCCCCCCGGCGGTCGTCGCCATTCCGGCTGGCGGCCCACTGGCGACGTGCGAGTTGGAAACAGCGGCGGCCTGGTCGGCGGGGAGCGAGCCAGTCACGCTGCCGACGAACATCGTGATTGATCTGCGGTCTTCGCGGCTGCCCGAGGGGTGGCTCGCGGGGGCGACCGATCTCGATCTGACCTGGCAGCCTCGGGGCGAGGTGGTCGAGGTGGGGCAACACCCCGTGGTGCTGGTGCTGCGACCCCGACCGGACGCCCAGCGGGGGCTGGACCCGGCGAGTGCCGATTGTG
>CAIUHT010000080.1 GCA_903898975.1 uncultured Planctomycetaceae bacterium | reverse complement strand
CCGCCCAAGCGTGTGCCGAACGATCGCGAGCGCGCAACGAGACGAGCGCACGTCGTGTGCAGCATGCCGCGGGGCTCCGCGCTGGACCTATTCGCCCCAGTGCTGCTGGAACCAGGCGGCCCAGGCGTCGGCGGCGGGGGCGGTGGCCAGCGCGGCGGGGCGGGCGATAAAGGGGAGATCCTGGGCGTGGGCCAGGCGGCGGAGGAATTCTTCGCGCGCGGCACTGTCGGCGGTCAGCGGGGTGGTCTCGAGCGAGGGGGCGGCGACCAGCACGTCCCACTCGCGGCGACCGAACGCCAGGCTGTTGTTGAGAACCCAACTGCCGCTCCAGACGTCGGCTTCGGTGGGCTCTTGAGCGGGCAACGCCGCGTGGGGCAAAGCGACCACCACCAGGTCGTACGGCCCCTCTTTGCGGACCCGGGCTGACGCCGCCTCGATCTGCGGGAGAGTCTGACCGGCGACCTCCCACGTGGTCAGTTCGACTGGCGAGGCCCCACTGTGGCGGCGGAGTGCGGCGACCACCGCTTCCCCCACGGGAGCCATCGCCAGCACGCGGACTGGCTGGCCCTGTGCGACCTTCTGGCGGGTGCGGGCCAGGGCGGTTGGGGCGGGGAGTGTCGGGGGCTCGAACGGGTCGCCCGGCCACGAGGGTCCGCACAGCACGCGGGCGAGTTCGGCGGCGTTGAGTCGGTGTCCATCGAGGTTGGGGTGGATCTGGTCGCTCATCAGCCAGCGAAAGCGGCGGGGGGCCTGGCGGGCGACCGACTGGTAACCGGCGAGCAGATCACAAACGGGGACACCCAGTTCGCGGGCCAGGGCTCGGGTGAGGGAGGCGAACTGTTCGAGTGCTTCGACCGAGCGACCGCCACCCCCCCGAACCCGTGGGTCAAGGATGCCATTGGGGGTGCAGAGCACGACCTCGGCGTGGGAGTCGCGGCAGCGCTGGACGAGGGTGGTGAGGTTGGCGCGGAACGTCTCGGGGGGAACGCGGGCCATGTCGTTGAGGCCGAACTGGATGGTAACGACATGGGGTTGATGGGCGAGGACGTCGCGGTCCAGTCGGGCGAGGCCGTCGGCGGTGGTGTTGCCACTGATGCCCGCGTTGACAACTTCGACGGTGGAATCTGGCCAGCGGTGGCGGAGGTGGTCGGCGAGGAGCTCGGGATAAGCGCGCAGGCCGCCGGTGTGGTAGTAGACGCCGGTGACACTGTCGCCCAGGCAAACGACACGCACCGGTTGCCGCTGTTCAATCCGGCGGGCCAACTGGGGGAGTGCGGAGGGGAGCGGAGCGTCACTCGCGGCGGCCGGGTCTTGGGCCGCCAAGGGAGCGAACCCGAGGACCCCCAGCCAGACCGTCAGCCAGAGAACGAGGCTGGAAGGATGACGGGGCGTGAGGCGGGCAGGGGGGCGGCGCATAGGGCGAAGGGTTTGGGTTGGCGGTTTTGGGGTGGCGAGTAGGAGTGGTGATGCAAGCGGATGCCGGGATGCGGCGGGGATCATAACGAACGGCGGGCGGAGCCGGGGGGCCTGAGGGGAAGGCAATGCGGGCTTGCCACCTCAGTTTTTGTCTCGTAGAATCACGCCACCCGGAGGGGTGACAGAGTGGTCGATTG
>CAIUHT010000079.1 GCA_903898975.1 uncultured Planctomycetaceae bacterium | reverse complement strand
TTTTCACCGCTGGCTCATGCCCGAAGATCCAAGACTGGTAAAGAGTTGCGCAGTATTGGCCTTGTGGCACATCCCCGCGTGAACTATGACCCCCGCGCCTGGTAACAGGTCGGAAGGCCTGCCTCGGCAAGGATGCCCAGGGATGGGGGTCACCTGTTCGCAAACAATCCTGAAGCAGATTGCGAACTCAAGGATGAGACTGTTTGTCACCGGGGGGGCTGGCTACATCGGCAGCCACGCTGTCCGCCGATTTCACGAGGCGGGCCACGAACCCTGGGTGTTTGACAATCTCTCCACCGGCCATCGGGCCGCCGTGGCTGGTTTCCCTTTAATGGTCGGTGACCTGGGCGATGAGCGGGCCGTGACCTCGGCCCTGGCAACCGCCCAATTTGACGCGGTCATCCACTTCGCCGGTGCCGCCCTCGTGGCCGAGTCGATCCAGCACCCGCTGAACTATTTTCAGCAAAATACCTCCCACGGGATTACCCTGCTCAACGCCATGCGCCAGCAGGGAATCGACCGGTTGGTGATGTCCAGCACTTGCACGGTTTATGGTGGCCCGGCCACCGACCGGGTGGAGGAAGATTATCCCCTGGCCCCCATCAACCCCTATGCCCGCAGCAAGCTGGCCCTCGAGTGGTGCGTCGCTGATTGTGCCGCCGCCTATGGCCTCGGGGCGATTGTGCTGCGGTACTTCAATGCCGCCGGTGCCCATCAGCGGGGAGACCTCGGCGAAGACCATTCCCCTGAAACCCACCTGATTCCCAATGCCCTGCGGGTGGCGCTGGGGCAACAGCCGTGCATTCCCATCTGCGGCACCGACTACCCTACCCCCGACGGAACCTGTGTCCGCGATTACGTCCACGTCGAAGACCTCGCCGAAGCGCACCTCCTCGCCCTCGAACGGTTGGTCCCCGGCCGCTCGATTGCCTGCAACCTCGGCAGCGGTTCGCCAAACTCCGTGCAGGAGGTGATTGCCCAGTGCCGTGAGGTGACCGGCCATCCCATCCCCTCGCTCGTCTCGCCCCTCAGGCCGGGCGATGCCGCCTCGCTGTTCGCCGACATCCGGCGGGCCCGCGAACTGCTGGACTGGACCCCCCGGCACTCGTCGCTGGAAAACATCGTCGCCTCGGCGTGGGCGTGGCACTCACGGAACCCCGCCGGCTATGGCGAGCCCCAACCCCACCCGGTACCGGCCCCCAAGTTTCCCAGCCTCCGTCGCTCGGCGTGACGGACCCCGTTTGTCAAAACATTCCCACGGTTTCTCTTGTTCCAGGCCTCCTGCCCGCATGATTTCTTCGTCCGACAACTTCGAGTCGCCCCGTGCGATTCCGGGTCTGAGCCTGGTGCTCCCCGCGCACAACGAAGAACCAGTCATCGCCCAGGCAATTGTCGAGGCGTGTGACGCCCTGGCCACCCTGGGGGTGCCACACGAGATTGTCATCATCGACGATGGCAGCCGGGATGAGACAGCCCGGGTGGCTCGCGCGGCCGCTGCCGATCGACCGCAGGTCCGAGTCATCTCCCTCGAACGAAATGTCGGGTATGCCGAGGCGCTGCGGACCGGGTTCCGCGCCGCTCGCCACGAACTGGTCGCCTTCACCGATGCCGACTGCCAGTTCGATCTGCGCGACCTGGCGAAACTGCTGGAGCTGAGCCGGACCTGCGACGTTGCCTGCGGCGAACGGATCGCCCGCCAGGATCCGTGGCGACGCAAGGTCTATTCCCGGGGCTTCAACATCCTGGCCCGGGCCCTGCTGGGGACCCAGGTGCGCGACTGCGACTGCGCCCTCAAGATCTTCCGCCGCGACTGGGTCAACTCGGCTAACCTGCATTGCCAGGGCTTCTTCTTCAACGCCGAGCTGCTCTGCCGGGCCCGCCAGGCGGGGCTGACGATTGGCGAAGTGGGTGTCACCCACCGTCCCCGCCCGGGCGGAGAGAGCAAGGTCTCGATCTGGCACATTCCTCCCGTGCTGCAGACCCTGGTGCGGTTCTGGTGGTCGGAAGTGCTGTTCACCCGGCCCACCGTCGCGGCCGAGACCGACCGGAACAGCCGGTTCGGGCGGGCCGAGGCTGGCTGCTGCCTGCTGCTGGCCGTGCTGGCCACGCTGATGTGGGCCCGTGTGCGGTTTCCCCTGATGGATAGATCG
>CAIUHT010000078.1 GCA_903898975.1 uncultured Planctomycetaceae bacterium | reverse complement strand
GCGTTGGTCTTGTCGATCGCCGCCCGCAGGTTGTATGAGCCGGTCCCGGTGCTGTCGATTGCGGCGAGCCCGGGATTGAGGGGGTCGAAGAAGGCGAAGGGGCTTTCGGCTCGACCCCAGCTGCTGGTGAGCGCGAAGACGGGATCGAAGCGGGCCTGCTGGGCGTCGATCAGCGTGTTGGCAATGGCGGGGTCGTAGATTGTCCGGCCACTGGTGACGGCGGTGTTGCCCGCCAGCAGGCGGATGACCGAGTCGTTCGCCAGCGCGAGGCGGATCGCCTCATCGAGCGTCAGGAGTTGCGGCGGGAGCTCTTCGCGGCGGTAGACGGTCCCCGGGATGAACGTGGGAGGCAGCGCCTCGGCTTCCACCTGGTCGGGGGGGCGGACCTCAATTTCGCGCTGTTCCGGCAACCATGTGGGGACTCCATCGCTAGCCACCAGCGGCAGCGGGGTCAGCAGCCCGAACCCGGCGAGCAGCCAGGCGGAGAATGGGTGGAGTTTGACGCGCATGCCGATTGTATCGACGAAAGAACGCTATCAACCACAAAGAATTTTGGGCGGGTCCTGAAGGTCAGGTTCGGTGACCGCGATTTGGAGGTGCGGAGTGATCCTGGCGTCGCGAAGGGGCGGAGCGACGGGGCGGGGCAAAGGGGCGGGACGGCGACGGCGGGTGCGAACCCACGCTGTTCGTAGTTCTGGCGGGATCTCTCGGGAGACTACTCGACCACCGGGTCATTCATATACCCGGGACCGTCCCAGTGATTGAGTTGACGGCATCCGCCACAGCAGACCACGAGAGTGAGCAGCAAGGCGAGGCCGCACCAAAGCGACGCGGGAATTCGAGGAGGATGCATGCGGATCTCGGGAGGAGGTCACGGGCAGGGAGGAACGAAGTGGCCCGGTGAGAGCGAGGGGGCGACAGCGACAGGACGACAGCCACGAGGCCACTGTCAGGTGATGACTGCGGGAGGCGACAGGGAGCCACCGGGAGCCGGGCACCCCGGCGGGCCAAACGGACAGGAGCGCCGGCGATTTATCCCGCGTGACTCAGCCCAAGGCCAGAGGGACCTGGGAAAAAGCGTTGGCATTCATGACGTTTTTTCAAACCGACCCGCCGTGGCGTCATCCACGGGGTCGGGGCCGGATGCCAGAGGATTCGCCGGGGCGAGATGGCCAGTCCAGACACTTGGGGATCTGGGGAGACTGGGAGTGGTGGGTGATCCGCTGTCGCTGAGTGGTTAGCGGGGCCTCAGGTTGAGGACAGCCGGACGATTGGAGGGAGGCAATCCAGGCAGTCGGTGCGGCCCGACTCTGTGGTCACTGATTTTCCGAATGCAGATCAAAGCGGACGGGCGGCTCGGTTTGTAGCGTTCATAGCGCCTGGGTGACTTGGAGAAGGATTGTTGGTGATCACTGAAAAAAGTTTGGTGATACAGAGTTGATCCAGATTGGGGGGCTGGCTTAATCAAGAGGGTGTCGAAGCGCAGGTGGAACGGTCTGCGGAGTTCGACTTGGGGGGAAACGTTGAATCTGTTCTGGCCCCTGTTTCCTGGCAGTCGGTTCGACTCGGTTCGGAAAGTCGAGGCTGTTGGACAGGGTGAGCCACGAATCCGCGGGGGCGGATATCGGAATCAGACGCATTGGGTTTCGGCGACTGTTCGCTGGGTGTTGATTACCAAGGGGACCTCCTCATGGATCGTCGGGATTTTCTGAAAACCGCCGGACTGCCGGTTGTTCTTGGGGGTTTGGCCTCCGAAGTACAAGCCGAGGGCTATCGCCGGTGTGATCAGGTGCACGAACGGATCTTGCCGGAAGAGATCGATCACTTCACGCTCGAGCTGCAGACTCCACCGCAGGTGGTTCTCCGCGACCTGACGGGGCCCAACGCGGTGGTTCCGCAACCGGCGATTGGCGCGGTCGAGCAGGGGACGGCTCCCGAGTGGTTTTGGCGCGAAGGGGCCGGGCAGACCATTCCTGAAAGGTCACGGTGGGGCGAGCAGGCCCCGGGGCGGCCTCAGGACATCTACCGTGCCGAGGGGGCGGTGACGCAGTTTGGGGAAATCGAGACGGTCGATTTCGTGACCGAGGTGATCCCGGGCTGGTACACCCACCTGCTGGGCTACGCGACGGCGCCGGCGGGAGGTGGCAAGGCGATTCCAAGCGTGCCGGGGCCGACGGTGCTGGCGAAACTCGGCCACCCGATTTTGCTGCGGGTCCGCAACCAGATTGACCCGGCCTTGGGGCTGCGGGTCTCGGTGCATCAGCACGGAGGGCACACCCCCGCTCACTCCGATGGGCACCCGAACTTCGAGAACCTGTCCGCGGAAGGGGGGCGGCCGGCTGAAGCTCGCGATTACTACTATCCGAATCCCATTCCCCACCTGGTCGAGGGGAGCCTGGGCGAGTGGCAGCCCCAGGAGGGATGGGACCTTGGTGAGGTCCAGTCCACGATGTGGTACCACGACCACGCCGAGGACATCACGGCTCACAACGCACTGATGGGGCTGGCGGGATTCTTCCTGCTCTCCGATCCGGTGGTGGATGGGCTGATCCAACAGGGTGTTTTGCCCGACGCCGAGCATCAGATTGCCCTCGCGTTTCGTGACGCCTGTTTCTGCCGGATCACCGATCCGGACAAGATCAATCCCAAGGTGGCGGCGAAGATTGCCCAGGAACGAACACGGGATCCACGCAAGAAGATTTACGGCGAGGCGAGCATCCACTTCGACCCGTTCGACCACAACGGGACGTTGGGGAACATCATGCTGGTCAACGGGGTGCCGTATCCGAAGAAAGAGGTGGAACCCCGGCCATACTGGCTGCGAATGCTGAACGCCTCGCTGGCCCGGTTCTTCGACCTGGAATTCTGGGTGGTGCACCCGGTCACACGGGAGCCGAAGCAGCTCACGTTCCTGCGGTTTGGTCGCGACAGCTGGCTCTTTGAGCACGCCCGTCCGCAGACCTCGGTGTTCCTGGGGATGGCGAACCGCGGGGATGTGTACCTCGACTTCTCGCAGTTTGTCGATGCCACCAGCGGCGCGCTGTTGAAAGAGTGGGAAGCTTACAGGCACACCGATCCCGACACTGGGGCCGAATCGGTGCACGTCTACGTGGTGAGCAAGCTGAACCAGAAGGATGGTCGCGGGCCGGGTCATGGCGACAACATCGTGACGGCGACCGAGTTTCCCCGAGGCAATGCCGGGGCGATTCCCCGCGAGGGTGAGGGGCCGCTGTTCCTGATGCGGTTCGAGGTCCAGCTGGGCACCACCGCCTCCAAGCCGATTGTGAAACTGACACCCGACCAGCCTTTGCGTCCCGAAAAAACAATTCAGCTTCCCCCTCCGGGAAAGATCGTGGTCCGCGAACTCAACTTCGAGCGCGGCAAAGGGGCATGGCAGATCAACAAGCGGTTTTACGACCCGTGCATTGCCAACGCCGTGCCCGAACTCTGGAGCACCGAACTCTGGATTCTGCGGAACCGCAGTGGGGGCTGGTGGCATCCCATTCACATGCATCTGGAATCGCACCAGCAGCTCTTCGTCCGGGCCCGCAATCATTTGGGCCAGCGAATCAGCCTGGCCCGCGAAGGGTACCACCCCAAGGACTATGAACCGACCCTTGAGGAGTTTGACCGCGAAGCCGAACAGAACCTTTGGCTCGAAACGTTCGGCGAAGGGTGGAATGGAGCAGCCCAGCCGATTGTGGGAGCTGACGCCCGGAAGGCGTTCGCCGCCGGCTTTGACAGCACCGTCTGGGATCTGGGCATCAAGCACGACACCACGCTGCTGGGTCCCAACACCGAGGTTCACGTGCTGATGCGGTTCCGCACATTCCAGGGGCCGTTCGTCTTCCACTGTCACAACCTGAACCACGAAGACATGCGGATGATGTTCCAGATGGATCCGCGGATCGCGGGCTCCGACCCAGCGCCTCCCGACACCAATCTGCTGGTCCGGCCCGACTTCTGGTTCTTCCACACCGATCACCCGCACTGCTGTCCCAAATCGAAAAAGGTGCAGGCATGAACGAAACTCACTCCGATTCCTCCCTGGTGGCTGCGCGGCGACGTCTGCTGGGCCTGGCCCTCGGAGGGGGAGCCGCCACGGTGGTCGCCGGGGCTCTCCCGGCGTCGAAGGCCCCGCGCTCCGGCCAGCCTGCGGAGGTCGCCGCGGTGCCGCCCCCGGCGGGCAGCCGGCATTCCGATCACATTCCCAACCTGACCCTGCTGACGCAGTCGGGGCGGCCGGTCCGCCTCTACGACGACCTGATCCGCGAGGCGCAGGTGGTCTTCAGCTTCATGTATGTCCGCTGCAATGGGGCCTGCCCGGCCAGTGCCGCCGTGATGCAGGACCTGCGGAAGCCACTGCGCGAGATCCTGGGCCCGAACGTCCGGCTGGTCTCGTTCACCCTCGACCCCGAGCATGACCGTCCCGAAGTGCTCGCCCGCTATGCCGGTCAGTTTGCGGCGACCGATGAATGGGCTTGCGAACCCGAACTGGCCCCGTGGTACTTCCTGACCGGGACCGCAGCCCAGATCGAACAGGTGCGGCGAGCGCTGGGCTACAGCGATCCCGATCCGGTCATCGACGCCGATCGGACCCAGCATGCCGCCATGCTGACCTTCGGCAACGACACGACCAATCGCTGGGGCACCCTCCCGGTCGGGCTGGGCGAACGGCAGACGCTCGCTGGTGTGCTCCGCGTCCTGGGGGTCACTCCCGAGCAGCGGTATTCGCATCTTCCCCGCCCCTCCTGATTCGCATTCTGACTTGCCCCTCTCGATAGGATTCGACGCGATGAAAACTCCCGCGCGATTGGCCGCAGTCGGGTTGCTCGCCGGCGGATTGCTGGCGCTCACCACCTGGGCCGACCAATACTCGCCACCCCACCCGTACGGACGTCCGGGGCGGTTGTGCCCCACGACCCCGATGACCCGCAACCAGATCCTCGGGCATAGCGGGACCGAAAAAGATTGTCCCGATTCCGAGGGATCGGCTCGCCAGCACATGCAGGATGACGAGCTGAACTTCGCCGAGATCCGCAGGCAGAGCCAGCAGATTGCCAGCCAGTACGCCCGGCAACAGCCGTTCTGGACCCCCGAGCGGCGAAAGCGGGCCGCCGAGGAATGCGTGCTGCATGAATCGGACGCGATCTGCGACGCGAGCCAGGTGATTGCCAACCAGCAGGCGGCGATCGCGCTGGGGAAGGCGCTGTTCTGGGACATGCGGGTGGGGAGCGACGGGCAGACCGCCTGTGCGTCGTGCCACTTCCGCGCGGGGGCCGACCCCCGTCCCCGGAGCTTCGGGATGGCCCAGCGAATGCTCAGGCCCTGCTCGCCGGGCGACCTGATCGCGGCCGATGGAAGCGAATTGAGTGAGCCACTGGATGCCGAGCGGTTCCTCCACTACACCGAGAACCGCTGGCGGGGGATGCTGGACTTTTCGCAGTTCTACCGGGACGCCGCACTGCGCGCACTGCGTGGGGCGAGCGCGCGACTGCAGCGGTTGAAGCCCGGTCTCACCGAGGCGGAGCAGGCCGAATTGCGGAGTCAACGCGATTTGATGGTGCTGAAGCCAGGGGCGGGTCCGGAGATCCGTGAGGCCGTTGCAGCGCTCGATGCGCAGCTGAATGGACCGCTTTCCGAGGCCAAGCCGGGGGCCTCGGAGCAGCCCGTGCCGCGAATCACCCCGATCAATACGCTGATCGAACTGGCCGAGGTGGGGCTGGCTGAGGTGGGACTGGCCGAATCGAAATCGGCGCCGACCGGGGCTGCGCTGGCAGGGGTTCCTCCGGCTCCTGATGCTGGGGGAGCGACTGAGGGGGTGAGCGC
>CAIUHT010000077.1 GCA_903898975.1 uncultured Planctomycetaceae bacterium | reverse complement strand
TGTTCTGTGCGAACTTCAAGACCGGGGAGATTCTCTGGACCGAGCGGGCGCTGGGAGCGGCTTCGCTGGCGCTCGCCGACGGCAAGCTCTACGTCCGCGGCCACCAGAGCGGCGACGTGGCGCTGGTGAGCCCGAACCCGAAGGGCTACACCGAGATCTCGCGGCTCAAGCAACCGGAACGCAGCAGTTCCCCCGCCTGGCCCCACCCCGTCGTCGCCAACGCCGGCCTCTACCTCCGCGACCAGGCAACACTGGTCTGCTACGAACTGAAGACGCGGTAAGTCTCCATTCGCACCGATCAACTGCCTGGGGCAGTTGTTGATTCCAACAGCCGCGACCATTTGTGTTGAAAGACACTCATGGCTCGCGGCTGTGGCGTTTATGGCTGAACGCGACACTCCGTGCCCGACCACGTCATGGTCCGCCAAGCGGGCGTCACTCCTGCTCCGTCTCCTCCGCCGCTGGTTCGCTCTCGGTGCTGGTGGGCTCGGTGTCTGCCGAGGGGGCGGGGGGGTTGGTTCTGGGTTGGGTGCCGGGGGGGTTGCTGGGGGGGTTGCGGATCACGCTCTGCTGCGCCTGGGCGCGGAGTTCTTCCGTCACTCCTCGTCGCAGCAAGAGGCCGTATTCGCGGATGTGGGCCGACAGTGCCTGTCGCAGGTTTTCGTTCAGCTGGTCGTCGGTGCCGTTCAAGATCGCTTCGGCCAGCACGTTCTGCGCCCGCCGGGTGCCAACGCGCGACAACGCCTGCAACGCCGACTCCGAGACCGCCGGGTCGTTCAATCCCGCCGCCAACGCCTGCTCGATCTCCTCCAGGTCGTAGACGGGGCTGGGGTTCGCCGCGAGGGCGGCCAGCCGGTCAAGCGCCGTCCGCCGCATCTGCAACCCCTGCTCGGGCGTGGGGACGCTCCCCCGCACCTGGGCCAGCACTTCGGGAATCTGCTTCGCCAGATCATCCGAGTTGCTTACGTACGTCGCGTACGCCACGGGAGGTTGTCCCGCCGCCCGGTTGCGAAACTTCCCCGCCAGCCGGGCTGGCCCGTAGACCACCACGGGAATCCGCTGCGTCCGCGGGTCGGCCTGGAAGTTGGCCACGGTCTCGGAGAGCGCCCAGCGGATGATGTTCGGATGCAGCACCGCCAGTGCGATGTCCGACCGCGTCGCCGCCGCCCGGAAAGCCTCGCGCCCCGATGGGGCCGCCAGCACGTCAAACCCGAGTTCCCGCAGCATCCCCGCCACGTCGGTCGCCCGGTCGGGAGAGACCTCCCCCACAATCGCGTACGGGCGGCCACCTCCTGCCAGTGCCGTCTGCCGCAGAATCTCGACCACCCGCGGCGACCCCTGAAATGGCTGGCCCACCTTCAGTCGCGAAATTGCCTCGGCGGCCGCGTACTGCAACCGGGTATCCCCGGCATCGAGCGCCCGCAGCAGGGGGGCGGGCTCGCGGCCCAACGGGGCCAGCCCCGCGATCTCGCCCAGGTCTCCCAACAGCCGGGCCGCGGCGGTGGCGGTCAGCAGGCGCTTGTTCTTCAGCGCCTCGTCGAGCACGGCATTCAAGACCGCCGGTCCCCGGGCCCGCGCCTGCCCCAGCACCGACTTCGCGTCGGCTGGGTCGAGCGTCAGCCAGTTCGTCCCGTTGACCGCCAGTCCCAGGCGGTGGAAGGTGTCCAGCTCTTGAGCGGCGAAGTTCCCCGGGGCCAACTGCAGCGCCCGCGAGGCATGCCGCAGCCCGTTCCACAGCCCCAGCTCTCCCAAGGTTCCCTGGCGGGGCTCGACGGTGCCCGTTTCTTCGTTCCAGATCCATGCGGGCCCGAGGTCTTCCAGGGGGTCGCTGACCGCGATCGGGACCTTCCGCCATTGGGCCGAGGCGGAGATCAGCCGGGAGACCACGTCGTCGGTCGTGACCGGCACATCGGCGATTTCACCGGCGGGACCGCGCGGGCGGCGTTCCACCAGTGCCAGCGCCTGCCGGGCGGCGTCGCGCAGCGGCGGGGACGAGGCCGGGCCAAAGGCGTGATAGTAGAGGTCGTCGGCCGCCTCGCGGGCCCGCAACCGACCCAGCACGTCACACGCGGCGACCTGCATCCGCGGCTCTTTCGATTCGAGCGCTGCCAGCAGGGGCTGCACCGCCCGGCGTCCAGTCGCGACCAGCAGTTCGCTTGCGTCGGCGCTCAGCTTCTCTCCCTCGGGGGAGGCGATGGCGGCGATCAGCGTCGGGATGGCCTCGGGGCCCATCGCCCGCAACTCGGCGAGCGCGGTCGAGCGCTCACTGTCACTTCCCCGGAGGGCTCGCAGTTTCTCGGCGATGAACGCCGGGTCCGAGGCGCGGGTCAACAGGGCCTGCTCGGTCCGATCAACCAGCGGACGGATGAGCGCTTCGAGTTCGGGCTCCTGCTCGAGGCGCAACAGGGGGGCCGCCCCCAGCGAATCGCGCAGGTCGAGCAGGTCGGCCTCGCTCAGCGACGCGGTGGGGAGCAGTTCGAGATACCGCCGGGCGAGATCGATCCGCCCCAGGTCGACCAGCTGATTGGCCGCCTCGATGAGTTCGCGGGGGGTCTTGGGTTCGACGGCGAGGGGCGACTCGGCCCGCAAATCTTCGCGGGCCCGGGCCTCGCGGAGGGCCGCTTCATCGTCTTGTGCCCAGCTTAAGCCGCTGGTTCCCTGCGCAAGGCACAGTCCTCCCAACGCGAGTCGCGCGAGCCAACCAGTCAGTTTCATGTCGTTGACGCTCCTCCGCGGAACCGCCCGGTGTGCGCAGCGGGAGCCGCGCTCGGGTCTACCCCCATTGAATCGGACGCCCTGCGGCTCAAAACAGTCGGAGGCACGCAAAAAAACGGGCTCCGCCGACGAACGCCAGGGGTGCGGTTCCCATTTCACCGCTGGTGCAAGTCGCATCACCTGCAAGCCCACTGCCGACTGTGCCGGGCGTGCCGGTTTGAAGGCCCGCCGCCACCTTCGTCAAAACCGCATCAGCGGGGTGGGGCAGTCATCCGGAAGGCGGTGATCAAAGCCAACCCTCCCCAGAGCAGGTCTTGCCACCGGAAGCTGCGGAGAAATGCCTGCTGGACGATGGCGGGGAGTTGCTGCCGGAAGAGTTCCAGGCCAGGTCGCATGACGGCGTCGGCGAACTGCTGCCGTTCAGGGATGGGCCAACTGGTCCAGGTCGCGGTGGCGTGTTCCCAGACACCCGGCGGGAAATCATCGGGCTGGACAGCGGTCTCGAGCGTGACCCCCTCGCGAAATTCCAGGGTTTCCCCGGCCTCGATCCGCTGCGCACACTGCTGCAGCGCCAAGGTGCGAATCAACGCAGGTTCGGTCATCGAGGCGACCGGTGGACGGGCGATGGCGATCAGAAAGATCACCAGCCACCGTCCCCACAGCAGGGCGGGAATGGTCAACAGTGCCGAGAGCCAGGCGAGCGGTTGACTGCGGTACCCGCGGGCCAGGAACCGCACCCCCCAGGCGACCAGGACTCCATACAGCCAATCGACGCACCGCGCCCCCTCTTCCAGTTCGAGGGAGACCCGCACCCACGACCAGCAGGCGGCCCCCAGCACCATTCCCAAGACTGCTCCCACCACCGCCCGAATCGACATGGCTCTGCTTCAAAATTCCCGGGGGACTGGCCAGCTTCGCCGGCTGGTGGGCGAATCTTGATCCTTCGCGTGGTCCCCATCATGATCAACCCCACGCGACCTTGCCACCTTCGGCCTGTTCTCGAGTGAGCCCGCCTGGGCTGGGTTTCTTTCCGATTTCAGCCAGGGCCACCCCGGCACCGCGTGCTGGCGTTGCTCAAACGGTGCCCGTTGGTCGTCCCAGCACGGGGAACGCCGGGTCGAGGTAGCCCTTGCCCGTGTGCTCTCCCGGGGGGACCAGGCGGTCCACCACCGCCTCGTCGGCCGCCGACCAGGCGATTTCGAGGCACCCGACATTGTCGGCGAACTGCTCCAGCGTGCGGGGCCCGATGATCACCGAAGTGATCAGGGGATTCGCCAGGCACCACGCCAGGGCGAACTGGCTGACCGTCCGCCCGGTGGACGCACAATATTCGGACAATTGCCGGGCCACCTCGAACGATTCGTCCCGGAGTTCGGTCTGCTTGAGACGAGGGTCGTTGCGGGCCGCCCGGCTTCCCTCGGGGAACGGTTCGCCTGCCCGGTACTTGCCCGAGAGCACACCCCGCGCCAGGGGGCTGTAAGTGACCACACCCAGCCGCTGCGACTGGCAGAGTGGCAGCAAATCGACCTCGGCGTCGCGATTGCAGAGGTTGTAGAGCGGTTGGGTGCAGTGCAGGCGGGCCATTCCCAGCCGGTCTGCGGTCGCCAGCAGTTCCATCAATCGTCCCGCCCGAAAA
Source organism: uncultured Planctomycetaceae bacterium (assembly GCA_903898975.1). Lineage (GTDB taxonomy): Bacteria > Planctomycetota > Planctomycetia > Planctomycetales > Planctomycetaceae > UBA10511. The sequence goes on along the minus strand of CAIUHT010000077.1, from coordinate 1,486 downwards.
TTGGAGCAGCCGGTGTACAGCACCTTGCCCTGGCGGACGAAATCGTCGAGGGCCCGGACGGTTTCTTCGAGGGGGGTGCGGGGGTCGGGGACGTGCAGGTAATAGAGGTCGAGGTAGTCGGTCCCCAGGCGGCGGAGCGACGCGTCAAGTTGCTGCCTGAGGTGCAGCCGCGTTCCGCCCCCAAGATTTGGCCCGGCCCCCAGCGAAACGCCAGCCTTGGAGGCGAGAACAACGCGTTCGCGGCGGTCGGCAATGGCCCGGCCGAGGACCCGCTCTGATTCCCCGGCGGTGTAGACGTTGGCGGTGTCGAAGAAGTTGAGACCCCGGTCACAGGCGGCGTGAACAATCCGCTCGGCATCGGCTGCGGGGGTGGCCCCCCCAAAGAGCATGGTTCCGAGGCAGAGGGGGGAAACCTGGATTCCGGAATGGCCGAGGGTACGAAGCATCGGTTTCGCTGTTCTTCGGTGAGGAGTTGCGATAGACTGGCGGCTTGCGCGGTGGCGGGTCGCCCGAAGGGGGAGGGTCTGCCCCGTGTCCGGAACAACCGGGGGCGTTTATACCGGAACAACCGGCACACCTCCACAAATCAACTGACCTCGATCAATGAAGGAGTGGGAGCCAGAGCATGGGTGTTAAGAAGACGGGGAGAGGGCGCCGAAAACTGGGACGTAAGAAGCGCCGAATGCGCGCACGGATCCGGCATCGTAAGGGATGACGAACGGGCAAGCTGGGAGGTCCAGTTGCCTGCTGCCGCCCAGTTTGTCCTCCAGAGGTCACCGACCAGCTCAGCCCGAGTTGCCGGTTCAGCGTGGGTTGTTCGAGGCAGTCTCGAGAACCCTCCGCGGGTCTCCGCACGCTGCGGCATAACCGATTGCGGCAATTCCGGTTGCAGCAATTGAGCTGTCGAAGATTGGCAGTCGTCGAGCGCGGGCGTTCCGCAAGGGAGCGCCCCGGATTGGCGACCGCAGGGGGAGAGAACAGGGAGAGATCGTGCGCCGCCAGCGCGGACGCCAAGCGATCCCCCTGTTCCCCCAAGCCCCGGGATTGGTCTCGGGAAATTCCAGCGTGAAACTGGCAAACCGGACCGGTTGCCAGCTACCATCAATTGTTGGAATCCCTCCCGAAACCACAGTGGGATCAACCGGCACGACCGGTCCCACCCTGCCCTGAGCCTCACTCCTGCTCGCTGCCTTCCTTCGGAAAGAGGTCGACCCGATGAACTTGAAGTTGATGCGCCACGCCCGCGTGTGGCTGCTGGCCGCCGCCTGTGCCGCGGCCCCCTCCCTCCTGCCCGCGCAGGAGGCTGACCCGGCGAAAACCGCCGCCGCCCAGGCCGCCCAACAGGCCGCCGACGCCGCCTTCGTCAAAAAGCAGGCGGCCGACAAGGTCGTTGCCGACGCACAGGGGAAGGTCAAACAGGCGACCCAGGCGCTGGCCAAGTCGAAGGCCGATGAAATTCGGCTGACCACGGAAATGGCCGCCGCCG
>CAIUHT010000076.1 GCA_903898975.1 uncultured Planctomycetaceae bacterium | reverse complement strand
TGGAGTTCGAAGAGGACATCGGATCGGTGCCTGCGCAGGCGACTGTCGGTTTGATCGGGGGGGACGATGCGGAGCGTGTCGAGGTCGAGCTCTTCGAGCAGTTGTGGCGGGAGTATACAGGACAGCAATTGGCGCGCGTAGCTGGTGTTGTTTGTGAACCATGTAAAGTATGCGTCATGAACGTTCTTTGGGTGGTGCGTATTCATGCACTAATTAAATCGGGATGACGGTCAGGGGTCGAGAAGAATTGGGGAAACGCAAGTGGGAATTGCGGAAACTGGTCCGGTTGCAGCGATTGTCCTGATTGTATTGCGCCCCCCAGGAACGCGGGCGTCCCGCCCGCAACATCCCAGCACCGCTCCGCCCAACCCACACCTCCACCAAACCCAACTCATTCGCCCCATTAGTCCCATACACCAACACCCCGCCCCCCAATTCACACCCCGATCCCGCACAGCCCATGCAGATGGCGAACGGACGTGGACGTCCGTCCTACGCGCCCCCCCGCAACCCACACCTCAACCAAACCCAACTCATTCGTCCCATTCGTCCCATTCGTCCCATACACCAACACCCCATCCCCCAAATCACACCCCAATCCCGCACCGCCCACGCAGCTGCCGAACGGACGTGGAAGTCCGTCCTACGCCCTCCGTCTCCGGCCCCTCCGGTCGCGGGCTGTGGCCACGCTCCCTTCGGGCCTCCGACTCCGGGCTTCGCTCAGTTGTTTGCTTGTGGGTTGTCTTCTGCTCCTTTCGCCTCCGGCGAGGTCTCGGACGGACTCAGGGCCAGACGGAAACCGTTGCTCGCAGCGCGGCTCGTCGGATCGCTCGCGTTGCGGTTCGCCATCCGGCAATTCGCCGCGTCGTAGCCCCAACTGCCGCCGCGAAGCACGCGGTACAGGCTACTTGCCGCGCCTTGAGGATCAACCACCACGCTGTTTCCTTCGATGTCGTCGTACCAGTCGTGCACCCACTCATACAGATTCCCCTGCACGTCGTGCAAACCACCGAGCCCCGGCGGCTTCGCCGCCGCAGACCGAGGACGCTTACCCGAATTCTCCACAAACCAACCGTAGTCCCCCAGCAGGCTCACGTCGCTGCCGAAGGTCCATGCCGTGCGCTGACCCGCTCGCGCTGCGACCTCCCACTCCGACTCCGTCGGCATCCGAAAACCACCTCGATCCACAAGCAGACGGCCCACTCGCGGGTTACCATTCCCGTCCTTTTCCAGCAGCTCCGGATCTCGATAACACTGCCACCGCTCATCCTCGCCACGGTACTCCAAAGTCAGCCAGCGACAGAACTCCATCCAGCCATACCAACTCTTACCGAATACCACATCGTTCGCACCAAGCTCCCAGCCCCACTGTTTCTTCATGCCGGCATGCCATTCGCCCCCGTCAAACGCATCATACAGGCCCCACGTCACCTCACGATCGCACAGCGCAAACGGACGGCTCAGCCGCACCGTACGCGGTGTCTCGTCATACTGACGGTCCAGTTCACCGCCCTCAAACTCCGGCGAACCAAGACGATACTCACCAGCGGGAAATACCACAAAAGTCAGCGAATGGTGCTGCAGCGGGCCGGGAAGGCCCAGGCCATCCAGCCCCCCGCTGGATTTTGCCGCCACGCCTACCCTCAGCCGAAACCACTCCCTCACCCCACTCCCATCATACGCCACCTCCACCTCATCCATCTTCAGCACATCCGCCTCACGCCCCCACGTCCGCAGCAACCAGCCGCTCGCACTATGCACCGCCGCACTCGGATCCTCCACATACATCTGCTTCAAATCCGCTATCAGCCGCTCCCGGTCTGCTTCCGCAATCTGCTCCAGCGAATAGCTCCCCAAAGCCACCAGCAAGCCGTACATCACGCGCGCTTCCACACGCCTGTCAGCCCCGGTCGCCGACTCCCACAGCACACGACTCCGCCCCAGACTCTCCACCAGCTCCTCCGCCGTCAC
>CAIUHT010000075.1 GCA_903898975.1 uncultured Planctomycetaceae bacterium | reverse complement strand
TGCTGGAGGCGCGGTTCCAGCGGATGCTGGCGATGCAGTTGCTGGTCTACGACGGCACGACCAAGCTGGGACGGGCGACGCAGTCGGACGAATCGCGGAACACGGCGCGGGCGCTGCAACTGGCCCGGCAGGAAGACGAGATTGCCCTCGAAGCGACCAAGGCGGTGACCCTGCTGCGGGAAGAGGGGACTGCCGTCGCCTTCCCCGAAGCGGTGGAAATGCTGCGGGATGACATGCGGACGGTGACCCGCCGGCTCGAGAAGACCGAAGTGGGCGAACTGACGCAGTCGATCGAGAAGGACATCATCGAGGCGCTCGAAGAGATGATCGACGCGCTGCAGAAAGAGATGGAGAAGAGCAAGAACAAAGATCAGCAGAACCAGCAGCAGCAGAATCAGCAGCAGCAGGACCCCGAACTGGTCGACAAGCTGGCCGAGCTGAAGATGCTGCGGACACTGCAACTGCGGATCAACAACCGGACCCGCCGGCTGGGTCGCGAGGTCGATGGCGAGCAGGCCAATTCGGCCGAGCTGATCGATCAGCTGGAAGAGCTGGCCGAACGGCAGGCCCGCATCCAGAAGGCGACCTACGACATCTCGACCGGGCGGAACAAATGATCGGCGTGGGCCCACCGCACGGGCGGATGGGTTCCTCTTGTTCCTGCCTGGTTTGCCAACCCCCCCTGCTGCTCACAAACCTCCTTCTGCAACGGATGCCTGCCATGCCTCCCCTGCGCGACCTGCTGTGCGGTGGCCTGATTTTCTCGGCGACGCTGGGGACCCTGGCGGTTCGCCCAACGGTGGGCTGGGCCCAGGAGGAGCCGCAGGAGACACCTCCCGCAGCTCCGGCCCCCGCCGAAGGGACACCGGCGGCCCCGCCGTCGAACGTGGTCTACGCCGCCCCGACGCCCGACGTGGTGCTGGGTCAGTTGACCGCCTGGCTGGCGCAGCGCGGGGTGACCGACACCGCGCAGCTGGAGCGGTTCACCAAGAGCTGGCAGGAGTTGCCCGCGCAGCCGGGCGCCGAGGTGCTGCTCGACGCGGCCGTGACGGGGATGGCCCAGTTCGATCCGGAAGTGCAGGCCCTGGTCGCCGCGTGCGAGCCGGGTAAGCTGGGGCGGACCGCACCAGCCGCGGGGCTGCTGCAACGGGCGGCCGACGGGGCGTTCTTCACCCAGACCGTGGGGCTGTATTACGCCCGGGCACTGGTTCGGCAGCAGTTGTTTGAAGAGGCCCTGGCGGTGCTCGAGACGCTCGACCCGGCGACGAGCATTGACCCGGCGACGCTGCTGTTCAGCAAGGGGGTGTGTCAGCACCACCTGCTGCAGAAGGCTCCGGGGCTGGCGACGCTGGGATTGCTGCAGAAGAACACCACGGGGGTGCCACTGCGGTACGCGACCCTGGCCACGCTGATGCAGTACGACCTCGAGGCGATCCAGGACAATTCGCTCGATGAGGTGGCCCGCAAGATGTTTGACGTTGAACGTCGGCTGTCGCTGGCCCGCACGGGCGAGAAGGTGCAGAAGCGGGAGGAAGAGATCATCACCACGCTCGATGAGATCATCAAGCGGATCGAAGAGCAGCAGGGAGGCGGGGGTGGCGCGGGGGGGAACAGCAATCGTTCGTCGGCCCCGGCACAAGACAGCGTGATCAAGGGCTCGACGGGCGAAGGGAAAGTCGACCCGAAGAAGTTCAAGAACGGGGGCGAATGGGGCGACCTGCCACCCAAAGAGCGCAGCAAGGCGAAGGATGACATCGCCCGCAGGTTTGGGGCGCACTACGCCGAGGCCGTGGAGAAGTTCAACCAGAAGCAGGCGGCCCGACCGGCCCGAAAGGACCGCTAACCGATGTTGTCGCTGCTGCTGGCTGGATGGCTGGCCTTCGCTGCCCCCCCCGCTCTCGAAGTCGACATGCTGTCGGGCGAGCGGCTGCAGGGGGAACTGGTGGAACTGACCGAAACCCAACTGGTGCTGAAGAGCGGGTCCGACTCGCGGGCGATTCCGCTGGCGCAGGTGCTGGAGCTGCGGCAGCCGCGGCCCCCCGTGCCCGTCCCGAAGGGACCGCGGGTTGAGCTGACGGACGGAACCCGGCTGGCTTGCCGGGATGTGACCGTGACCCGCGACAAGGCGGTGCTGGTGCTGCACGGGGAGACCGAGATTCCGCTCCCTGCGAACCGGTTGGCGTCGATCCGGCTGGGGGAATCGACCCCGGCGCTCGATGATGCCTGGAAAGAACTGGCAGCGCGCGAATCGAAAAGCGACCTGCTGGTGATCCGCAAAGAAGATGTGCTCGACTTCGTGCCTGGAGTGATTGGCGAGTTCGGTGAGAAGCTGTCATTCCTGGTTGACCAGGAGGAACTCCCGGTCGCCCGCGAGAAGGTTTACGGGCTGATTTACCGGCGACGGAACACCCCAGCGGCAAAGAACACGCTGTCGGTGGGACTGGCGACGGGCGACCAGTTGAAGGCGACCGAGGTGCTGTATGCCGAGGAAACATTCCGCGTGAAGCTGGCGGGCAACACCGAATTGCGGCTGCCCGCCGATCAGGTGGTGTCGCTCGATCTGAGCGCGGGGAAGGTGAAGTATCTCTCGACGCTGGAACCGCGTGAGGTGACGCAGGTGCCGTTCTTCGATCTGCCGCGCGAGGTGGAGCGAGATCGCAGCCTGCTGGGCACCCCCCTGACGCTGGGGGGCGGGTGTATGCGCGGGGCCTGGGGATCTTTCCGCAGACCCGGCTGAAGTACCGGGTGGCGGGTGAGTATTCGCGGTTTCGAGCGGTGGCGGGGATTGATGACCTGGCCCCGCGATTGAAGACGTCGGTCAAGCTGCAGGTGCTGGCCGACAAGCGGTCGCTGTTCGAAGCGGAGTTGGCCCCGGGGGAAGCCCCGAAGGTGCTCGACCT
>CAIUHT010000074.1 GCA_903898975.1 uncultured Planctomycetaceae bacterium | reverse complement strand
GCGTTGGCGGACCGGCGTTGGCGGACAGGCGTTGGCGGACTGGCGTTGGCGGACTGGCGTTGGCGGACTGGCGTTGGCGGACTGGGGTTGGCGGACTGGGGTTGGCGGACCGGGGTTGGCGGACCTGTTTGGCGGTGTGACCTGGCGGTGTCGGTTTGTGTTGGGAGCGATTTGCCTCAGGACTCATCAGGGAGCCCCAATACGAAAGTCGCTGGCTCCCGGACTTGCTCTGAGTCGAAAGCGATTGGCGGAGTGACTTGCCGGACCCGTTTGGCGGGCCCGTCTGGCGGAAGCCCCCTGCGGCGGTGCGGGTTCACCCCGGACCGATCAACACACTCCGGTGTGATAATCGGGAGGTTCCGGGCAGGCGGCGTGTGGACACCAGCTGGCGCTCTTTGATTGCCGCACTTTGGCTGGCGGTGTCTGACTGGCGGTGTAAGTCGGCGGTGTCGTTTGGCGGACCTGTTTGGCGGAGTGATCTGGCTGTGTCGGTTTGCGGCGGGAGCGATTTGCGTCAGGACTCGTCAGCGAGTTCCAAAACGAAAGTCGCTGGCTCTTGGGCTTCCTCTAAGTCGACAGCAGTTGGCGGTGTCAGTTGGCGGACCCGTTTGGCGGTGTGACTTGGCGGTGTCGCCTGTGGCAGGCTCCTTCGCCGTCCGCTTTGGGTGCAGGTTGGCAGAGCGGGCCCTGGCTGGGTGATTGGGTTGACCGGGGGTGGTGGGAGGCGGTTCGCTTTGTGTCACCCGTGAGCGTGAAGTGTCCGAGACCGCACTTCTGCCAAACAGTTTGATCTCGCCGATGCCCCAAGGCTTAGCCCTGGCACACTCGAGAACAGAAATCATGGTCCACTGAGCCGGGGGAGATGGCATCGTGATTCATGATCAGTCGGCGCGAGAGAGCGGCGCGAGGGGACCTCAGTCTCCGCGCACCTCGTTCAGTCTGCTCCGGTCCCGACCTCAGCACGGTTCCTTCGAAACGTGCCGGTCTCTGGCTCCACCGGCCCGACCGCTTCAAACCGCCGACAGGCCGCCGTCGATGCGGATGACCTGCCCGCAGATCCAGCTCGACGCGGGACTGGCCAGGAACAACACCAGGTCGGCCACCTCGATCGGTTCCCCAAACCGCCCGGCGGGAATCCGTGCCTTCTTTGGGTCTCCGATCCGCGGGTCCCCCCACACCTGTTTCCCCATCGCGGTCAGCACCACCGTGGGAGCCACCGCGTTCGCCTGGATGTTGTAGCGGGCCCACTCGGCGGCCATGGCCTGCGTGAGGACGTTCAGCCCCCCCTTCGCGGCACAGTACGCCCCGTGGTCCTCGGGAGGCTGGACCGCGGCCGAGGACGAAATGTTGACAATCTTCCCCGCCCGCTGCGCGATCATTCCCGGGACGACTGCCTGCGACAACAGCCACGGCGCCCGCAGGTTCACGTGCTGCGTCTCCTCCCATTCCTCCACGGTCGCCTCGAGCAGGCTATGCAGGTGCACGATTCCCGCGTTGTTGACCAGGATGTCGACTGTGCCCAAGTGCTCCAGCGCCTTGCGCCCCACCTCGCGGGCCCCCTCCACCGTGGCCAGGTCGGCTTCGATGCAGTGGCACTTCCGCCCCAGTGCCCGAACCACCTCCCGAGTCTGCTCAAGGCCCGCCCGGTCCCGCCCGGTGATCACCAGGTCGGCCCCCGCATCGGCGAACACCTGCGAAATCTCGGCACCCAGGCCCCGCGAACCCCCAGTGATCAGGACCCGCTTGTTGGCCAGGGTGATTCGCTCTGTGTACAGCGCCATCGTCTCGTCTCCAGGAACAGGGGAAAGACCCAGCGTAGACGCGCTCCCCAATTCGAGCCAGTCGCGCGGTACCACGAACTCTCTCCCGAGCAGACTGTCGGTTCTCTTCCGCCACCGACTCGAGGCAGAAAAAGTCGGCTTGGGCACTGCCGCTCTGAAGACCTCTCACAGGCCCTCGGCCGACCGATCGCTGACCGGGGGCAGGGAGGTTATCCTCGGCAACCGCGGATCGACCGGCCGTCGAGAGGGGCACCTCGCCTCCGCTGCAATCCGACCGGGGACCAACAGACAAGAGTGCGTGCGATGTTCGTAGAAATGGTCATCACTCCGACCGGGCGACTGCGGTGTGACCCGCTGATCGTCTCGCCTGGGACGCTGGAAGCGCGGGTTGCCGTCGAGCCTCAGCTGGGCACCGCGTTGTGCGAGGCCTTTTCCGAGTCGACCAGCCGGGGGTTGATGGCGCTGTCTGGGCGGGGGGCGAATGGCGTGCTGCCCCTGGACCTGCAGTTCTGGCGCCGCTGGGTGCTGCGGTTCTTCAAGTCGGTGGGACAGTTGACAGCCACCGAGATCGCCACGGTGCATGAGGCAGTGGAGAGCCGGAGGGGAAAGCCCATCTCCGCCGCCATTGTCGCGCGACTCTCCCCTCCCAACCCACTCGAACTGGCAGCGTTCGTGTCCAAAGCACCGCTGATGTGGGGGCTCGAATACCTCACTCCGGAGCTGCTGACCGGGTTGTGGAACGAGTTGATTCCGGCACTGGGTGCCGAGGCGGGACAGAACGCGGGAGGCTTCCGCGGGTTGCTGGCCGAGGTCATTCCGAATTTTCACCTGCTGGGTCGGGTGACCTTTCACCTCGCCGAGAACAAGCGTGATCCCGACCACCCGTTCGCGTTCCTCGCGACCTATGCCGAGCGACTGTCGAGCAAATCGCAGGTGCAACACCTTCCGTTGGGAGCCGCCCTGAGGCAATACGCGGCGGCCCAGGATCAGGCCAAGCTGGCGGAGTTGCTCACTCCAGTGCGTGACGCGGCCGCGGGCAGCCCGGTGGTGGGCGAGCTGCTCTCCTCTCGCGAGGTCTTCCAGCCCCAGGCCTGGACCGTGGCACAGGCCCATCGGTTCCTGACCGAGATTCCGGCGATGGAACAGGCGGGACTGGCGGTGCGGGTGCCCGACTGGTGGAAAGCGCGGCGGGAAGCACGGCCGCAGGTGCAGGTCCGGATTGGGGAACAGCCTGGTGACGGGCTGGGGCTGACCAGCCTGCTCGACTTCTCGGCGATCCTCTCGATTGACGGAACCCCACTGACGCCGGAGGAACAGGACTCCCTCCTGGCCGCCACCGACGGCCTCGCCCTGCTGCGGGGCCGATGGGTCGAAATCGATGCCCGGAAACTGACTGAGGCCCTTCAGCACTGGCGCGACCTCGAGGCGCAACATGCGGAGGGAATCTCGTTCCTGGAGGGGATGCGGCTGCTGGCGGGGGCGACGGCCGACGGGACGGGCGATGCGACCGCCGAATGGACATCGCTCGGCACGGGAACGTGGCTCGAGGATGTGCTGCGACGGCTGCGCTCTCCGGACGAAATCGAAGGCTGTGAACCGGGGACCGGCCTGAACGCCACCCTGCGTCCGTACCAGGCCGACGGGGTGCGATGGCTGTGGTTCATGCTGCGCCTGGGACTGGGGGCCTGCCTGGCCGATGACATGGGCCTGGGGAAGACCATCCAGGTTATCGACCTCATGCTCCGATTGCGGGGAGCAGACCCTGCCTCCAAGCAGCCGACGGGTGACAGTGCCCCGGCGGGTCTGCGGTCGGGACCCTGCCTGTTGGTGGTGCCCGCCTCGCTGGTGGGGAACTGGAAAGGTGAACTCGAAAAATTCGCTCCGCAACTGCGGGTCTGCCTGGCGCATCGCTCTGAGCTCGATGCAGAGTCGCTCGCCCAGATCGCCCGCAACCCCACCCGACAGCTCGCCCGCAAACCGAAAGGCCAACCAGCGAAACACATAGAGAGCAGCGAGCCGGTGATCGTTGAAGTGACCCCCGGTGATCGGACCAAGCACTCGCTCCAAATGCACTTTCCCTCCCGGTTCGCAACGCGGCACGGCGGGATTTCCGTGGTTGTCACGTCGCGTGCGGTCGGTTGCAGCAGGCTGTCGAACAGAGGGTCCGATTGGGGGGGCCATCCTCCGTTGTGGCGTTGCCGCGCCTGGATCGGTGGGATGAGTCGTCGCCGACCTCTGGAGCCGGAACTTGGATGGAACCGAACAACACCTCAGGCAAGTCTATCCCGTGGCCGCCGGGATCGCCCGACGGATTTCGCTGCCTTGGGAGTTCGCTGGTCGCGCAGTCGGCGACGCGTTTTCCTCCTCGCGGTTCTCCTGGCCTGCCGGGAAGCCGCGTCGAGGTGCATGGTTTCGAGTCGCGAATTGTTGACCACTGGCTGCGATGTGTCGTTCGACAGACCGGCTCACCGTGTGAGGTCCCCTGAGACCGTGCCTTGGCTCATATCTCTGCATCTCACACCGCCCGACCTCCGCGGGGGCTCTTTGGATCCACCCAGATCGACCGCTCCTCCTTCTCGACCATTCCGTACGATGACACCTGACCTCATTCAGTCGCCCGATCGTGGCTGGATGTCGCTGTTCATGACAACCCCATGATCGAGACACTCGCCATCAGTCTCTGACATAAGACGGCACATGAAGAAACGAACGCTGCCAGTGCCGACAGCTTGCGGTCGTTGCCATCGTCACACTGTTCGCCTGGCTGGGTCAGGGTTCAACGAGACTTGGCTTTCGGACGGCCCGTCACCCTTTCTGACAGGTTCCCGGCGACCAACTCTGATTCTCGCCGCGCAGCTCACACACAAGGATTCAGGATGTCCGCTGACAAAGTGCTGATTCTCAACGCCACCGGCAAGGTTGGACGCAATGTGTGCCGAGCACTGGTGGAAGCGGGATTCGAGGTCTCTGGCACCACTCGCTCCGCCAACAATCGGCTCGCCGGCCAGGGAGTACAGCCGGTGGTTGGCAACTACACGGTCCGGGCGGATTTGGACAGGGCGTTCCAGGAGACTGGTGCCAAAAAGGTCTTTGTGATCACCGATTACTTTCGAGCGGCGAAATCGAACGCCGCGCTGGAGTTTCGGCAGGGTCAGAACGCCATCGATGCCGCGCGGGCTGCGGGCGTCGACCACCTGATTTTCATGAGCGTGGCGGATGCCGAATGCTTCGACAAGCAGACGAATCACATGCAGGCCAAGGTCGAACTGGAACGATACCTGCGGCAGTCGGGCGTTCCGTGCTCGATTCTGCGACCGTGTGCGTTCTTTGAGAACCTCGACGATGCCGCGAACTGGAACCCGCTGAAGAAGGGGGTGGTCAAGTTCCTGTCGGTGCAGGAGTGCAAGTACTGTGCGACCTATGACATTGGCCGGGCGGCAGCCGTTCAGTTTCGGGATCGGGCGGAGTGGCTGGGCAAGAGCCTGGACGTCATTGGCTGGCAGGGGGATTTGAACCAGGTGGCGGCGGCTTTGTCGAAGGTGAGTGGCATCCCCGTCAAGGCGAAACTGGCGATGCCGATTTTTCTGCGGCGCCTGTTTCTGAACGACCTGCACCACATGTTTCTCTATTACGAGGAGCAAAAGGGTCCTCGCGGGACACCCGCGGCCTTTAAGAAGGTCGTGCCTGACGCGCTCTCGGCGGAAGACTGGTTCCGCTTTCACAATCGATACGCCGATGGATCGCCGATTGTCGGATAAGGCGAGCGCAGGATTGGTTGGGGAATACGGTACGACGGCATCGTACCGCTGATCTTCGACTGGTGAGTGGCGGTGAGCGG
>CAIUHT010000073.1 GCA_903898975.1 uncultured Planctomycetaceae bacterium | reverse complement strand
GGAAGGACGGGTCAGGGCCTTAGTGCCCGAGCCGTTGAATGGTTTCTTGAACATGGAGTTCGAGGCTTTTGTGCCCTTCCTACCCTGCTGGCGTACCGATAGTCCTGTCGCTGTGTTGACCTGTCTCTCTCGTGATTGACGTCTCGGTTCGGCTGCTGCCGTCGGCGTGCTTACGGGACCGGTGTAATCGTTCACAGAGCGGGATAGCCGGGACAGGAAAGGTGGCTTCGCGCACGCGGCGAAATGAGTGACACTCCGCCATGTCGCTGTCACAGCCACCGATTCCCCCTGAGTAGATCGCAGTCTCGCTGCCCGAGTTTCGGGCTCACTTGCGAGCTGTGATCGCCAATTTCGAACAGCGAATCGTTGGACTGGAATGGGAACGGGCCACGGTCGAGACCGAGTTGGCGACCGCGCGGGCCGAACTGGTGACCGCTTGGAAAGGTAAGGGGTGAGAACCCGCTTCCGGGAGGTCCATGTGGTCTGTCCGTCGATTTGAGACCCGGGGACTTGATGCTGCACTGTGCTCATCGAGGGCTGCGAGACTTGGCCCTGTTCTTTGCGGGCGTGGGCGGGCTTGCGGTCACGGGCTGCGTTTGGCCTTTGCCTCCTTTGCGGATCGCGCCATCGGTCTATCTGTCGAACGGGGTGCACCCTGTGGGGTCTTGTCCCAGTGGATGGTCGATCGCCCGCGTTAGACGCATACAGCACGAAAACGTCGGAGACACCTGCTTGCGTCAAAACCGCCCCTGCTTTATCAGGACGTTCGCAGAAGCACCATTCGACAGGGCCGTCCGGCCTAACCTCGTACAGGTTACCCACCCCATCGCGATGTCCCCAGCCGCTCGCTGACGATCAGTTCTCTCAGAAACGGCGTCCCGTCGTAGAAGTTCGTCCGGGTGATGAGCAGCGGGCCAGGCACCTTAGCGTTAATGCGGGTTACATCCTCAAGGGTCAGTCGGGTGTGGTTTTTAAGCGAACTCTTGGATAACCCCCGGCGAAGACGACTATGAGACCTGACCCCTTTCCTGCTCGTGGCCCCTTTCCCGGCCCCTGCTGAGTGTCTGTTCAGGCAAACTCGTCTTTGAGAAACCGCTGCGGTCCCGTACCCTCCAGCCCGATTGGACTTCGAGCCGGGAGAGATCCATGGATGGCGGGCTGGCGCGCGGAGCGCGCACGAATTGGTGGGTGACGCTGGGTTGGATGTTGGCGGGGCTCTGCTGGGGCGCTCCCCGGGCGGTCGCACAGCCCGCTCGGGTGGAGGCACGGACTCCGTCGGAAAACGGTCCGGCTGCGGGGGCTCGGCCCCGGGGGGAATCCCGTCGACCCGCCGCCAGTCCCCGTCTCGACGCCGTGCGGCCGATGCCCATCCTGGCCGAGCAGCCTGCGGAGGGAGACCCGTCGGCCGAGACCGACCCCCCGGCCGAGCCCGAACCGGACGAGGCGTTGTCGGAGATCAGCGAGGCGACGCTCAAGTCGCGGCTGCAGCGGGTCCAGGACGATCCTGAGCTGAATTCTGAGGAACGGGCGGAACTGGTCGCCCTCTACCGGCAGGCATTGCAGTCGCTCTCCGAGGCCGCCGAGTCGGACAATCGACGGAGCAGTTACGAGCGACTCGCCGAAGAGGCCCCCGCGCTGACTGCCGAGTTGCAGCGTAAGGTCGAGTCGGAACGCCCTGCTGCCGCCCAGGTGATCAACCCGAAGTCCACGCTGGGACAACTGCAGGCGGGACTGAGCCGGGCCGAGGCGGAACTGGAGCGTTGGGAGCAGGAAGTCGCCGACGCCGAGGCCGAGAAGACACAGCGGTCAACGCGGAGGCTGTCGGCCGCCGAGGAGGAGCCCGAACTGCGGGCCGAGCTGGAGGCGATCGAAGCGAGCCTGGAGCGGGGTCCCGGCGAGGATCTGTCGGAGGACCACGCCCTGGCCGAGCGTGGCCTGCTGGAGGCCCGGCGGAAAGCGGTACTGGCGAGGCTGGCCTTGCTGCGGCAGGAGTTGCTCACCTACGACCTGAGTGGAGAGTGGCTGGTGGCCAAGGCTGACCTGGCCACCGTGGAGGCCGAGTACACCCGCAGCCTGGTCGAGGCCTGGCAGACCGCGCTGAACAAGCGGCGGCGGACGGAGGTCTCCGATCAGACGGTCGAGGCGGAGGGGGTCGCCGAGAAAGCCACCCAGGCAGCCCCTCGGCTGAAGGGAATTGCCGACCACAATGTCGAGCTGACGCGACTGCGCGGCGACCTGGCTGGTCGCATCGAGCAGGCCCAGCGGGAAGCGGAAGGGGTGGAGCAGCAGACGCGGGAGCTGCTGGAAGAGTTCGAGCAGATTGATGAGCGGGTGAGGCGTTCGGGCTTCAATGAGGTGATTGCCGCGATGCTGCGGCGGCGTCGCGAGCAACTGCCGGACGCGGCGATGCTGACCGAGCAGATGCGGGAGCGGAGCGGCCAGACCGCCAGCCTGGGGCTGCAGCTGGCCGAGTTGCAGGACCAGCGGAGTCGGCTGGCCGACCTGAACTCGGCGGTGGCGCGGCAGGCGAAAGCGCTGGCCCCGGCGGGGGGGGCGTTGACGAACCCCGAGAGTGAGGCGTTGAAGACCCTGTTGCGAGCGCAGCGGGGCTACCTGGACGGGCTGATTGGCGACACCAGCCGGTACCTGGAGACGCTGCTGGAATGCGACGCCGCCGACCGCGCGCTCTTGAAGCAGGCGCGGGTCTACACGCGGTATTGCGATGAGAACCTGCTGTGGATTCGCAGCACCACTCCGCCCGGTTGGGCGGAGGTCGGGCGGGTGCTGCGGGGAGTTCAAGACTGGCTGCAACCTGCCCTGTGGAGTGGAGTGGGGCAGGGCTTGCTGGGCGACGCGCTGCGGCACCCGGCGTGGTACGTGGGGTTGATCGGGCTGGTGCTGGGTTGCCTGGCGGTGACTCGCCAGGCGGCGGCCCGCGTGCGACTGGAAGTGCAGCGTGCCCAACCGCGCCGTCGGCGGGCTGGTTGGGCCCTCGCCTGGCTGGTCGCCGGTTCGCTCGCGGTCCCGACGCTGCTGTGGTTCTGCGGTTGGCGATTGTCGGCCCTGAGAATCGATGTGCTCTCGGCGGCGGCGGGACGGGCGATGGTGGGGTTGGCCGCGTTGCTGGTCCCCCTGCGGGTGGTGCGAATGGCGACCCGCGTCGAGCGCCTGGCCCCTGGCCTGATGGGGCTGTCGCCGGCCCGCACCGAGACCTGGCGGCTAGTCACCGCCCGGTGGGCGTGGGTCGGCCTGCCGCTGCTGATCTGGACCTTGGCCGGGGTCACACTGGCGGGCAATCTCCCGCAGTCCGCCCTGGGCCGACTGACATTTGTGCTGTTCCAGGGACTGTTGGGGTGGGGCTTGGCGCAGTTGGGGCCCAGCCTCAACACGTTGCCAAAAGAGGCCTCGCTCAGCGGGCCGGTGGTCGCCCCCGGCCTGGCGACGCGGTGTCAGCAGCAGTTGGCCGCCATCTGGCCGGGAGTCGCCCTGGGAATTCCCGTGGTGTTCGCGGGTCTGTCACTGTGGGGTTATCACGACACGGC
>CAIUHT010000072.1 GCA_903898975.1 uncultured Planctomycetaceae bacterium | reverse complement strand
CTCCCCCCAGTCTCCGAGGAAGCTTAGCCCCGCGGCGGCACCTCGGGGATGACAGATTTTTGAACCTGTCGAAGTCCCCGCCCAGCCGATGAGCATGGATCTTGGCGCCCGGGGCCAGGCGGCAATGACTTGCCGACAAGTTGAGAACTTGTCGTACGACAGGTGAGCCTCGATCTCGCGCGGGCTTGCTCCGCCTGGTTGATCGGCCTTTGCCAGCGACCACGCGACCCCTCACCCGGCCTGCGGTCAAGCTCCTTGGCAGACGGGTCCGTTGGAGTCCGAATTGCTGGGGCGGCAAATCCCAGACAAGCCAATGAGCAAGCCTTCGAGACCTGGCTCACTTTTGACTCGTCCGTATTGATTCCGATTGTCGTAGTCCCTGTCAGCCGGATGACGCCGGGAACTCTGTCGGGAGTGCACCGTCACACTGGATAAGTTTTTTCAAAGACGGCCCAGTGACAGGTTCAAAAGCGATTGACGATGGCCAGAAACCTTCCCTTTCCACACAGAGAAGAGAGCCTGCCGTCAAAGTCTTTGGCAGCATTGGAAAATGGCTGTTTTTTCGGCGTCAGAGGTGAGGAAATCGCCAAAGGATCGACATTGGCCACTTTTGCTGTCTTTGGGATTTTTTGGTTGCGATCCACAAAAATCCGGTTTAACCTGCTCTGCGGGAGAGTTGCGTGGATTCTTTAGAGGTCTTGTGATGGTCGCCACGAGTCAAGTACTCGACGTGTATCGCGAGGTATGGACGACCGAATGGAGCCTCACGGATTTGAGGCGGTTTCTCGACGAGCGGGTGGGGGGTCTGGCCCCGTTGCGGTTGTCAGTCATCCTGCTCGATCAGGAACTGAGGTGGCTGGCTTCGCGCCCGATTGCCATTGCCCAGTACATCGAGCACCTGCCGGAGTTGCGTCGGCAGCCCACGTCGCTGCTGGAGATGTCGATCGCGCAGGAGCGGTTGCGCGAAACAATCCAGCAGCGGGACACTCCGACCGACCAGTTCGCGCCAGCGTCAGTCGGTGGCGTGGGCCTGCAGTTTTTCGGAGACCGGCGGGAACCAATCACGCAGTTGCTGGATCACGATGATTATGAAACGACCGCGGTCGATCAGGTGGCCCTGCCCGTTCACATTCCCCTGCTGACGGACTTCGCCGGGCTGGGAGGCGGAGGGCCTGCCAGTCGATCGGCCGAGGAGGAGGCCGAGCAGGGATTTACCGACCAGACTTCGCTGCTGTTCTCCGGGTTGCCGGCACCACCCAATCCTGCCGTCGAGTGGCTGCGGCGGGCGGGTCCACGAGTGCTGGAGTGGGCGCCCCAAATTGCGGCGGGGGTCTGCGGGGCGCTGCTGCTGGTGTTGGGGACTTGGCTCGCGTGGTCGCTCATGACGCCACACATGGAGGGCCGTGCCACTGGCGAGCGTCGCATCGACAATGGACTGGAAATGCCCCTGATCTGGTGCCAGCCCGGCTGGTCGACACTGGGCAGCCCTGACGGAGAGGTGGGACGCCACACGAACGAGGCGCAGGTCGAAGTCAACTTCACCGGTGGTTACTGGATTGGCCAGTCTGAAGTGACCCAGGATCACTATCAGAAGATCATGTATGCGAACCCCAGCCACTTCTCTCCCACTGGCGGAGGTCGCCAGGCAGTGCGGAACCAGAAGACAGGGAACCTCCCCGTGGAGAACGTGAGCCCTGAGGAAATTCGGGAGTTTTGCCGCCGTCTCACGGCAATTGAACGGCAGGCGAAACGTCTGCCCGCCGATTGGGAATACACCCTTCCGACCGAGGCCCAGTGGGAACACGCCGCCCGGGCGGGAGGTCGACTGACGTTTGGAGACAACAACAGGCTGGCCCGGGAGCGGGCGCAGTACGATCAGCCGGAGACCGGCACCCCCCGCCCGGTTGGGCCGGCCGCGGAGAGTCAGCCCAATGCCTGGGGTCTCTACGACATGCTGGGGAACGTCGCGGAGATCTGCCGGGACAGCTATCGGGAGGAACTCACTTCGGGCGTCGACCCGCTGTCGGACGCTGGCGGAGACCGAGTGGTGATCCGGGGGGGATCGTGGAAGTCGTCGATGCACAATTGCCGACCGGCATGGCGCGACCACTGGGTCCGCAAACACCGGGCGGAATGGCTCGGTTTTCGAGTGGTGCTGGTGAAGTCTCCGCCCGAGGTCGTCGCCCAGCGCTGACCACAGAAAAGAGTCACCACAAACAGCTTGGATGGTGGCGATCTCTTCGCAGGGCCCGACGTGCTGTCGGCTCAGGGCCTGGTCGTGTTCAGCGGCCGGTCGTGATCAGTGGCAAGGCTGGGACCGCCGGCGGCGTTCCGAGCCCGGGCCTGGCGCTCCTTGCCCGACCAGACCGTGTCAGGCGGCGTCGAGGTGTTCGGCCTGGCGGAGTTCTTCGACCCAGGGAGAGCTGAGCCACGTTCGGGCCCGGGCCTCGGCCTTGCGTTGCGAGCGGGCGTGGTTGAGCTTGGCCCCTCCCGCAAGGGCGGCCGAGGCGTGGGTCACGTGGGCGACCGACCGGGCCATTTCAGCGACGGGGAAGACGGCGGTCTGGTAGCCCTGGGCCCAGAGCTGCCGGGCGATGGCCTGCCCCCCCGTGATTTCCCCGGGCTGGTTGCAGAAAGTGAGGTTGTGCTGCAGCAGCACGTCGCGGCGGTAGAGCGCGCAGTAGTCGCGGGGGTACTGACCGTGGTGGGGGTCGGAACGACCCTGGCGTCCGAGGCAGCGCTTCACCAGTCCCGTCACCGCGCCGAGTGTTTCTTTCTGCCAGCGGTAGAGGGGATGTTCGAGTTCGAGTTTCCAGGCCCCGGAGGCGGCGACGCGGGGAGCGCGGGAGAACTCGCGGAGAAAGGGGGCGAGCCAGCCCTCTCCCAGCACAAAGACATCGGAGTGCATGGTCAGAAAGTAACGGCCGCGGGCAAGGCGGGCACCGAGGTCCCAGGCGGTGAAGACATTGTCGGGCCAGCGGGCGGGACTTTCCTCGGGGCGTTCGATCAGGCGAATCCAGGGGAGGGAGCGGAGCCAGTCGAGGCTGGCATCCCGCGAGCCGTTGTCGACGACGAGGATTTCCAGGTCGAGCCCGGTGGAAGCCCGCCGTAGTGATCGAAGGCAGACCCGCATGAGGTCACCTACCTGGTAGTGGGGAATACAGACCGAGACGAGCGGGGGCGAGGCAGTGGGGGGGGAGCCATCCATGGCAGGTCCTGGAAGCACGATGCCGGGGTGGGCAGGGCCCGGCGGGGGGCAAACAGCGGGTGGAACAGGGGCCGGAAATGCAAACGGCCGCCGGTAACCTAGCAGGTGACCGGCGGCCGCGGAACACGAGTTGTCGCCCGCCGGGCTTGCGCTCCCGGCGGGGACCACCTCACCGGGGGCTACAGCTCGACCCCCAGCAGTTCCTCCTCTTCCTCCTGGATGATGATGCGGGGTGTGACCATCATCATCACGCTTTCCGCCTCGCGACCCACACCAGTGTTCTTGAACAGCCGGCTGATGTAGGGGATCTTGTTGAGGATGGGGACACCGGCCATCGACCGGCCTTCCTTGAGGCGTTTGACGCCACCCAGCAGCACGGTGCCGCCATCGGGGACACTGACAGTGGTCTGGATGGTGGTGAAGCCGAAGATGGGCTGCTGGAGGGTGATGGCACCGCCGCCGCCACCCTGGCCTTGCTGACCCTGCTGGCCACCTTGGCCACCCTGGCCACCGAAGCCACCCTGGCCACCCCCCTGGCCGCCACCCTGGCCGCCGAAGCCGCCGATGCCACCGAAGCCCAGCTGGCCGCCGCCACCGAAGCCGCCGCCACCCTGGCCGCCACCGCCGAAGCCACCGCCACCGAAGCCGCCACCACCCTGACCCTGCTGACCACCGGCCCCGCCCCCCGAGAGGAACGAGAAGGTCTGGACACCGAGGATGGTGCTGAACAGCGGGGTGAGGCTCAGTCGGACGTAGCGTCGGTCAGCCGAGATGACCGCCAGCACCGAGAGGCTGATGCCATCGGGCAGGGTGGTGATCACAGGCTGGAAGCCGGTGGATCCGAACCCGACGGTCGGGATCACGCTGGTGACGAAGGGCCGCTGGATCTGGTCGGAGATCGAGGCGACCTGGCCGTTGAACAGGGTCACCTTGGGAGCGAACAGCAGGTTCGACCGCTGATCGCCCTGGGCGGCACTGATCAGGAAGAAAGTTTCGATGTCACTGAGGATGGCGAGGCCCACGCTCAACCCGGCGTCGGGCTGGAACCCACCGAACTGCGGCACACCGATCGGGAACGAACCCTGGCGGAACGGGATGTCGAGACTGTTGGTGAACTGACCGGCGGTGTTGAGACCGACGACCTTGCCATACCGACCGTACTTGTCGCGGTTGATGAGGTCGCGGGTCGGACCGGTCTGGAAGGGAGAGTCACCCAACGCTCCCGCCTGGCCCTGCTGCCCCTGCTGGCCCTGCTGGCCCTGCTGACCCTGCTGGCCCTGCTGCTGGCCGGTTCCACCCGCCGAGCTGCCGATGCCGAAGGGGGGGAGCGGTTCGCCGAAGGTGTTGGGCAGAATGCCATTTCCGGCGTTGTCCTGGATGTTGAAGTCGAAGTCGATCCCGATGCGTTCGAAGAACTGGTCGGAGACGGTGATGAACCGGACCTCAACGGTCACCTGCAGGTCTTGAAGCCGGCGAAGCTGCGTGAGCAGATCGGCGATTTCCTGGTGCACCGCCTGCGTCTGGCGGATGACCAGCGAGAGGGTGGTGGTGTAGGGCTTGACTGAACCGGCACCGCCAACGGTGTCCCACGAGTCGGGCTGAACCGTCGAGGTGATCAGGTCGATCAGCTCGGTGAAGTCGGCGACGCTGGCTCCACCTTCCGAGCCGGCGCGATCGCGGCTGCCGGGCAGACCGGGCACACCCCGCTCGGCCGCGTCATCGAACTGGGCGAACGCCTGGTTCCCCCCGCGACCGGTCGAGACGGTCATGGCTCCACGGCCCTGGCCCTGCGGCCGGGCGGTGACCCCCGCGGGCATGGACGAGTTGCCATTGTTGAAGTAATCGGGCGGGTTGAAGCTCTGGACAGGGACCACCAGGTCGGCGACCGAGTAGGTCCGGGTCTGGAGTTCCCCCTGCTGCCGGGTCTTGCTGGTGATCTTGAGCACGTCATCGTTGATGGTGTGCCCCAACCGCAGCGGATCGAGCAGGAACTTCAGCGCGGTCCGCATCTTGACCTGGTCGAGATCGATCGAGACGGGAGTCGAGAGGGTGACCCCTTCTTCTTCCAGGCCCGCCGGGTCGAGCACAATGTTGATGTCGGCCAGCGTGGCCAGGTGCTTGATGACCGTGGACAGGGGCGAGTCTTCGAAGTGCAGCGACACTTCGCGGGACAGGCTCTGCTGGATCTTCAGCTCTTCCGGGGAGGGGAGGTAGTTGCTGCTGTTGGTGCGATACTTCTCGCGGCGGTCGGTGAGCGCCTTCCAGCTCTTGGCACTGGGGTAGGCGATGTCGGGAGTGTAGGGATTGTCGGCGATGGTCCGATCGACATCGTCGAGCATCTTCCCGAACTCGTCGGCCTTCCGTTCCTTGATGTACTGGTTGAACTGGTCGCGGGCACCGAAGCGGGCCTTGAGGACCATCAGCTCGGCGACCTCGTCACCGGGCTTGAGCTGCTGGGCCTGCTTGGCCAGCACCTCGGCCTCTTCGAACCGCTTCTCACGCATCAGCTGGTTGAACTCATCGACCTTGCCGGCGAATTCCTTCTCGACGGCGAGCTTGTAGTCACGGTCCCGCTTGACGCTGCCCAACACCTCGGCGTTCCGGGCGTCGAGATCGATCTTGGGACCATTCACCTTGCGGGCGTATTCGACCTGGGACTTGGCTTCCCGCAGCGACTTCGACAGGGGGTTCGCCTGGGCCGGCTCGAGCTGGGCCTGTTCCAGTTCAGTCTCGGCCTTGCTCAGGATGAGCAGGGCGGCCTCGGGATCGGTGTCGGCCAGCTTCTCGGCCTTGTACCGGGCGTTGCGAACGTCGTTGCGGAGCTTGTCGGCGGCGGCCTGGCGACGTTCCTCGGTGGCGGCGACACCACCATCGGGGGTCTCGTCCGCCGGGGCGAGCGCACCGGGCTCGGAGGTGAGCTGAATCTTCTTCTTGTTACGGGCGGCCTTGGCGGCCCCATGGGTCGCCAGGAACTCGCGGATCTCGGTCATCTGCCGGGCGGGGAGCCGTTCACCCGAACGGAACGCCTCGAGGTACAGCTCGTAGGCCCGCTCGTGGTCACCAGCCCGCAGCGCCTCTTTGCCGTCGCGGTACAGTTCTTCGGCCTTCCCACCCGCCGGAGCGTCGGGGAGTTCTTCAAAGCCGGGGACCGAACCAGCGGCCTCGTCGGCAGGTTCGTCGGCGACCTGGTCATTCCCGGCAGGCTCGGCAGGCATGTCGCCGGCTTCGACGTCGCTGAGGACCTGATCGGCGTCAGCCGCGTCGGGAGCCGCGTCATCGGCGGGCATCTCGAGTGGAGCGTCGTCGGAAGTGGGCTCGGTGGCCGCCTCGTCCATCTCGGGAGCGGCGGGGGCCTCGGCGGCCGGTTCAGCCTCGACGAGGTCGTCGGTCGCCTCAAGTTCGTCAATCAGCTCGTCGACCTGACCGGCCGACGCGTTTTCACTCGGATTGGAAGAGCCTCGGGCCGCGGTGACCCGGCTGGCCATCAGCTTGCGGGCCAGGGCGAGCTTGCTCTGCAGCGGTCCCTCGCCGGTCAGGCCAGCCTGGTCGGCCAGCTTGACATAGCGTTCGGCGTTGACCGGGTCGGCCTCTTCCATGACCTGGCGGGCCCGCTTGAGGAGGTAGGCCACGCGGGCCTTCTTCGCTCCCTCAGAGCGGCTGTCTTTCTTCCACGACTGCTCGACCTGCCGGTATTCGGCGATGTCTTCGAGCAGCTTGTCGGGGCTGTCGCCAAACAGTTGAGCCCGCAGTCCCTGCGACTGGCACTCGCGGGCCAGCTTCTCGGCGACGTCGTCGCGGCCGTCGTTGAAGGCCTTGCGGGCGTCGGAGAGCAGCTCCTTGGCAGGCTTGCGGCCCTCAGCGGGGCTGGTCGCCGCAGAGCGGGCACCCTTGGTCTGCTGTTCGGCACGGGCTGGAGCCGCACCGCCGTTGCGGGCGGCTTGAGCCGACCGACTGTTTCCCGCCGGGGCGTCGTCCGCCGCCAGCGTCACCCCACCCGCCCAGAGCGTGGTCGAGAGGGTGCATGTCCAGGCAATGAAACCGAAAGCCGTGCGCAAGGTCGTGTCCTCCTGGGACGGAAACTAAAGAGCCTGCCAGGCCCAAGGGCTGTAGTGGCCGGGCAGGTTCACGGAAGCAGGGAAGATCCACTCGGAACGGTGACGTGTTTGGCCCGAACGTGACCGTTCGGAGGGCCGGACCCCAGCGACCGCGCCACCGCGGACCCACCGGAAGGTGGGGACCACGAGCAGGCTGTGGACAGGAGACCGGTGATTCATGAGGTTTGAGAGTGGGTTCGGCGAGGTGCGGTCACCGCGACGAACCGCGGGGCCAGACGCAGGGAACTCTGCGGGAGGGGACTCGAAGGAGGGAGCGAGCTTTTAGCCTGCCCGGCGCAGCAGGGTCAAGAGTCGTTTTTTCCCAACTTTCAGCCTGTTTTTACGTTTTTACAACCACCAGCCAGAGGCTGCGGAAGATGGGCAATCCAGGGACTTGCCGCGCGGCAACCTGGGCAAGCAACGCGCTTCACGCAGCCTCGGTCAACCCGCAAGAGACCGCTCAACCTGGGTCTTGACACAAATCCGCACGCCGTATCACTTCGAGCTCAAGTCGCGGGCCACGCCCCTGTCGAGCTCCGCTCGCCAGCACTCCGCCCGCGTGCCCCTGGCCGCACCGCAAGTGCGCTCCCCACTCGAACCCGGTGTCACAGGGAGGCAGTCCCACAGTTGCCGCTCAGGGCGGCTCAACCGACGGGAACACACAGCGATCAGGCACAGTCGACACGCAGAGCCGACACGCACGTTTGAGCCCGGGAATTCGGCCCAGTGCACTCTCGGTCTCCAGTGCACTCTCAGTATGTCGAGCGGCTGAGCCCTGCCATCCCACTGCCTCGACCCTGCGACCAACGACACGACCAGCGGCTGTCTTGTGCCAGCGCAGTTGTTTGTGCCGAGAGTGTCGAGGCGATTGAACGACATGGGCGTGCCGGAATCGCAATCGCCCTGTCGAACTCCCCCGCGCGGCGACGCCGCATGGGGCAAGAACTCGATCACACGGTGGCGTACCCGTTGCGCCCCCAGCGATCTGGGCTAGGGACCAGGCGTGTCGGCGCGTTCGATCACAATCTGCGCTGCAGCCCCGCTGTCGGCAGAGTGCTGAACCAGGTACCGTGCATCGGCGATCTGCCGGAGTGCCGGGTGCTGGTCGAAGACCAGCAGCGTGTGCCCTGCCGCCAGTTGCTGCGCGAAGACTTGCGTCAGTCCGCGGAGGTCGGTGGGGTGCAACCCCCGGCTTGGTTCCTCCAGCACCAACAGCACATTCCCCCGGCCCAGCTCGGAGAGGGCCCCAGCCAGGTTGAGTCGCAGGGCCTCGCCCGTCGCCAACTGTCGGCACGCTTGCCCCAGCCGCAGGGCTCCCAGCCCCAGGTCAAGCGCCCCCTTCAACCGCCGCTGCACCCGCCCCTGTCCCTTGAAGAAGGGGAGGGCGTCCCGCAGCGTGAGGTCGAGCACACCCGCAATGGTCTCGCCCCGCCAGCGGATCTCGAGCACTGGGGGCCGAAACCGCTGGCCTCGGCATTCCGGGCAGACACTTTCCAGGTCGGGCAGAAACTGCAGATCGACCGTCTGCACGCCCAGCCCGCCACAGCGTTCGCAACTTCCGGGCCCGCCCGCCGCGAGTCCAAAGTGGCTGGCCCCGAAGTGACGCTCCTGGGCGAGGCTGGTCTGGGCAAACAGGCGGCGGATCTCGGGGAGCACTCCCAACACGCCCCCCACCAACGCTCTCCGCATGCGGCCCGGAGCCTGCTGCCCTACCCGCCGCCACTGGAGTGGAGGCTGACCACCGCGCGCGTTGGCGACTTGTTTTCCCGCGAGCGCCTGGTCGAGGCCCCGCAGCCACAGTGGACGAGCGGCGGTGGCGGCCAACCCCTGCACGAGGGTCAGCCCCCCGAGGGGAAGTTCCGGGGACCCCGCGCCGAGATCAGGAAGCTGGAGTGAACCACGCGTCGCACCGGCCCCTCCAGAACGCGACCGCGGGCCCTCCGAGTCGGCCGTGCCTGAACGACTGCGGGCCCCCGACGCGCGCGGCAGACCGCTCGCCAATTGAGAACCTGGCTGCGGTCTGTCGGCCCCGTGGCGACTCGTGATTGGGGGACCGGTCTCTGCGACAACGCTCGCTGGCCCCTGGGCCGAGAGCACCCGCCCCCCGTCCGCCCCGGCACCCGGGCCGAGTTCCACCACCCAATCGCACGCGGCGAGCCACTCGGGATGATGTTCAATGACGACCACGCTGTTGCCCAGTTGCGTGAGGCCGCGGAGCCTCTGAATCAAGGCGGGCCATTGCTCGGGAAGCAACCCTGCTGAGGGTTCCTCCAGCACAAACAGCAGGTGCACCAGGTCGGTCGCCAGAACTCCCGCCAGGCGGGCTCGCTGCGATTCCGAGGCGGTCAGCTCGCAGAGCGGCGTCGCCAGGGGCCAGTGGCCCAGCCCCAGTTCGACCAGCAGGTCGCAGCGCTGCAGCAGTTCAGGACCGATTCGCTGCCAGAGTTCGCCGGGGTCGGTGGAAAGTTCCGCAACTGTCGCGGCCGGATTTGCCGGGGTGTCACGCCGCAGCTCGTGGGAGAGCGCGTGGGCAGGTTTGGCCAGCCACTCGGGGAGCGTCAGTTCCTGCCAGCGCCACGCACGGGCGGCGGGATTCAGGCGGCCACCATCGCAGGCGGGACAGATCGACCAGACGTTCCCCTCTTCGCCCCGAGCACTCACCGGGTGCGGCGTGTTCGACGGCGTGGCGAGCTCCTCGACTTGTGTGGCCTCGATTTTTTTTCGTCGCGATGGGCGCGGCTGTGGCGATTCGTTCGGCGCGGGATCTCTTGGTTGAGGTTTTTTTGACGGAGATTTTTTTTGTGCGACGTGCCTGGCAGTGGCGGGTTCGCCTCCTGGGTTCACGCGTGAGGCGGGTGTTGAACGCTGGACAGCCGCCACCGAGGAGGTGGGGCGCTCCCCGCCGCGAATATGTCCCAGGCCGCGACAGCGTGGACAGGCCCCAAGGGGATGATTGTCGCTGAACAGCCGGGGCTCGGGCTCACTGGCCGTTGCGCGACAGGCAGGGCATTGCCGCAGTTCGGTCCACGCTTCGAACCGCCAGTGGGTGCCGTCAGCCAACCGCTCGGTATCGCCCGCCGCACTGTCTGCGTGAGACGGGGGCGAGTGGTCTGCGGGGAACTGGTCCTCGAGCGTGGCGGTCTGGAAGTGTCCCTGTCCGTAGCGACAGGCCTGTTCGCAACTCTCGAGCAGCCGGGGCAATGGGGCCTGGGTGGTCAGGCGATCGACCACGACCCGAATGCGGAGCGGTTGCTCGGGATTGGATTGCTGGGCGAGGGGCACGCGCTGCCGGAGTTCCTCGGCGGTCTTCCATTCCCCCTCGACCAGGAAGCGGGTGAAGCCCGCCTGCTCACAGAGGGCAATTCGCCGGTCCAGTTCGGCGCGATCCACCGGACTCTGGGCAGCGGGCGGATTGACGGAGGAGTGGCCGGACTCTGCCGGCGCGCTGGACGATGTGGCGGCCGGGTGCCGGGCGCGACTCCGCCGACCTGGCGGGGCCGAGGGAACCGGGGCGTTCTCGGACCGCTGTGCGGGGCTCCCCGCTGCGGGATGTGACCGGGGGGGGCAGAGGTCGAACAACACCAGCACGCGGGTGGGGTTCGGCCGCTGACTGAGTCGGCGGGCGACGACAGCGGGCGAGGCATGCGGCACTTCCCGCTGGCAGTGGGGGCAGACAAGCGTGGCGGCTTCGCTGAACAGCTGGCGAAACAGGGGGGTGAGGTCACTGGTCGAGGCCAGCGTGGGGCGGGGGGAGACCTCGGCGAACCGTTGCCTCACCGCGACCGCCGGGGGGAGCCCACCCAGCACATCGGCATCGGGCCGTTCGATGGGGGCCAGCAGGGTACGGGCCGAGGTCGAGAGCGTCTCGACAAACCGCCGCCGCCCCTCTGCGAACAGCGTGTCGAAGGCGAGACTCGCCTTGCCAGCCCCGCTGACTCCCGTGATTCCAACCAGGCGACCCAACGGCAGATCGAGATCGAGGCTCTGCAGATTGCGGACCCGCACGCCCCGCAGCGGGATGACGGGAGAACCTGCGTCGCCAGGCTGCATGGGAGCTCCCTCCGCGGCGGCCGGGGGGCGAGGGGGCTGAGGGGGCTGAGGGGGCGGGGGGCTGGGCGGAGAGATTCCGGCCGGACTCCGAGGTCTTGCCATAAGCGGGCGAGGTCCGCGCGAGCGGAGGGACGGAAAGAAAGAGCCGGGTCGCCCGGGCAGAACCGAAGCGAGACGCCCGTGGTTGTGCAGCGGTGACTGTCAGCCGGTGTTTTTGAGCCCCGAGGCGATCCCATTGATGCTTTCGAGCACACCGTTCAACAGCTGTTGGCGGGGCTCTCCTCCAGCGCGGAGCCGTTCGAGGAGCACGAGTTGGATGAAGCTGAGGGGGTCGACGTAGGGGTTGCGCTGCTGGATGGAGCGCTGCAGGACCGGCATGTTGTCGAGCAGTTCCTGCTGGCCGGTCATGGCGAGCACGGCATCGCGGGTGAGGCGGTATTCTTCGGCGATCACACCGTAGATGCGATCACCGATGGCTGGATTGGCGACCAGGTCGGCGTAGACCCGGGCGATGGTGAGGTCGGCCTTCGCCAGGATCATTTGCGCGTTGTCGACCAGCGTGGTCCAGAACGGCCACTCGAGGTACATGGTGCGCAGCACCTGGGCGTCGGCAGGGTGTTGCGCGAGGTGATTGGCGACCGCGCTCCCCAGGCCGAACCAGCCCGGGAGGGTGTGCCGGCTTTGCATCCAGCTGAAAACCCAAGGGATGGCCCGCAACTGATCGATGCCGACCGGCTTGCCCTCGCTGCGGCGGGCGGGGCGGGAGGCGATCTTGAGCTGCCCGATCTCGGCGATGGGGGTGGCCTGTTCGAAGTAGGTGAGGAAGTCGGGGTCGTTGTAGACCAGGGCGCGGTACCGCTCGCGGGCACTGGCGGCCAGCGTATCGAGCAGGGCGGTCCACTGGGGTTGCGGTTCGGAGTTTTCGACCATCACGCTGTTGCGGAGCACGGCGTTGACGATCTGCTCGAGGTGCCGTTCGGCGATCCCCGACGAGCCATAGCGATCGGCGATCATTTCCCCCTGCTCGGTGAACCGCATTCGTCCGTCGAGGGTTCCCGGGGGCTGGGCGAGAATGGCGCGGTTGGCCGGGCCACCCCCGCGGCCAATTGCTCCACCGCGCCCATGGAAGATCTGCAGCACAATGCCCGCGCGGGCCTCAACCTGGGCCAGCCGCTGCTGCGCCTGGTAGAGGGCCCAGTTCGACTGCAAAAAGCCACTCTCCTTATTGCTGTCGGAGTAGCCGATCATGACTTCCTGGACGTTCCCCCGCAGTTCCAGGTGCCGGCGGTAGATGGGGAGTTCGAGCAGGTCTCCCACGATCTGCCCCGACTGTTCGAGCGGTTCGAGCGCTTCGAAGAGGGGCACGATATTCAGCCGGCTGATCCCCTCGGCGGGGCGGAACAGCCGGGCTTCTCGGGCCAGCAGCAGCACTTCGAGCACATCGGCCGCCGAGGAGGCGCCACTGATGACGTAGTACTCGATCGCCTCGCCGCACTGCTGCTCGAGGACCGCCGCGACGGCGCGGAAGGTCTGCACGACTTCGCGCGTCTCGGCCGAGAACGGAAGGTGAGTGGGCAGGAGGGGGCGGGGGGTCTGGAGTTCAGCGGCCAGTCGCTGGAAGCGGTCCTGGGGGTCGAGTTCCCGATAGTTGGGACAGACTCCGGTGACCCGCAGGATCTCGTCGAGGGCGCGGGTGTGGCGGTCGGCATGTTGCCGGATGTCGAGCGACAGCAGGTGCAGGCCGAAGGTTTCGACCAGGCGGACGAGATCGCGGAGGCCCCCCTCGGCGGCCCGGGCGGCCCCCACCCGGTGGAGATCGCGGGAGAGAGCTCGCAGGTCGTGCAGCAGTTCGTCGCGGTCGCGATAGACCGCGGCCGGAGGCTCGCGGGGTTCCGCGGTCCAGTGGAGTTCCAGCCGGGCGAGCCAGTCCTGGGTGACCCGGAGCCGGGCGGCGATGGCCCGGCAGACAGCCCGGTACGGTTCGCCAATGACGCGTTCGAACGCCTGTGGCACCAGCGATTGCAGCCGTTCGTGCACCGCCAGCAGCTCGTCGCCCGGAGCGACGCTGTCCTCCGACAGGGACAAGACCCCGGCGAGACGGTCGATGAGGGGCAGGTAGGCGTCGATGGCGGTCTGCTGCAGGATTCCAACTGCGGCGACCGTGGAGACGCTGGTGACATTCGGGTTGCCATCGCGATCCCCGCCAATCCACGAGCCGAACTGCAGCACGGGGGGAGGGGCAGGGAGTTCGGGATAAACGCGGGCGAGCGCCGCTTCGAATTCACGATACAGGCGGGGGATGACGTAAAAGAGTTCGGGGATGATGGTCACGCCATGGCGGACCTCGTCGAGCACGGTGGGACGTTCGTGGCGGACGAGGTTCGACAGCCAGAAGGTCTCGATCTCGGCCCGCAGATTGAGTTCGATCTCAGCGCGGTCGCGGGGAGACAGTTGTTCGACGTCGAGGCGTTCGAGATCGACCGAGAGGGCGTCAAGTTTTTCGAGGATGGTCCGCCGGCGGGCCTCGCTGGGGTGGGCGGTGAAGACCGGGACAATGCGGGCCCGCTGCAGCAGGGCGTGCAGTTTCTGCGGCGTCACCCCGGCGTCGCGGAGTCGGCGGAGCGCCGCCTCGATGCCATCGGGGAGGGGGCCGGTCGCGGCGAGCGACTGCCAGCGGAGAGCCCGGAGCCGACCCCGCTGCTCGGCGAGATTGGTCAGATCGAAGTAAATGCTGAACGCCCGGATCAGCCGGCGGAGGTCGGGCAGGTCGAGTTGCTTGAGTCGATCGCGGAGGGCGCGGGCCCGCTCGATCGAGGGACGCTCCCGCAGCTCTTTGCTGGCGGCGCGGATCTCTTCGACAAGGTGCAGCGTGTCGTCCCCCGCCTGGTGGCGAATGACTTCGCCCAGCATGCCACCCAGTCGGCGGATGTCTTGACCCAGGGCCCGGCGGACCTCCTCGTCACGGGCCTTGCGCTCGGTTGGAACCTGTTGAGACATTCTGCTGCCTGGAGAGTACGAAGCCGACGCGAGTCGAGAAACCGCGGGCGAGTCGGAGAATCGATGCTACCACCCTGCGCTGGCAGAGGGTACGCACCCGCCCGACCCCACCGTGACTGCTGGAAATGTGGTGCAAACCTCGGGCCAGAGTCGGGTGCCTTGGGGGGGGGCGTTCCCCAGGGCGGTCAGCAGGGCGACCGGCAGGGAGGTACCGATGGCACGGTTCAAGAAACACGCCCAACCGCGCGGCACTTCGCCCAATCGATGGGCGATTTGGCGGGGTGGCGGGTGGCGTGTGACGAGTGGGTTGCCCTATCGTTCCGCAGAGGCGGACTGTGCGAACCGCTGAGCCTGCGGTTCGCCGTCATCCCTGGGTCAACTGGTCTGGTCGCACGGGGGTGAGGGCCAGATCGCCGACGACGGTTGTCCAGAGGCGAACCTGCCAGTGGGCCACCAGTCCGTTTCGGACGTAGGGATCGTCTTGCGCGAAACGCTCGGCGACGGCGGGGGAGGTTCCCTGGAAGAGCAGCACGGCACCATCGACCGGGTCGGCGAAGGCCCCGCCCAGCACCAGTTCGCCCCGCGCGTGGGCCGCCCAGGCGCGCTGCAGATGCTCGGCCCGGTACGCAGTCCGCCGAGTGGCGTAGTCGGGCCCGGCGGTGTAGAGCAGCAGGTAGTGGTTCACGCGCGGGGAGTCAGTTGCATTCCGCGACCAGGGGGCCCGCCAGTTCCTGCAGGTAGAACAGTCGGCCTGGCTGGGTGGGCATGTAGGTCGAGGGGATCCAGGGGGAGGGGGTGTGCCGGAGGGTCATCCAGAGGCTGAGCCCCTGCCACATCATGCCCCGGGCGAGAGTCCCGTCGGCTCCCCCAATGATCTTGTTGGCCCCGAGGAAGAGGCCGGGGCCAATGGTATTGGCGAACGCCGGCACCAGGGTGGTGCGGCTCTTGAAGCTGGTGATGGCGTTCTGCTCGATGGTGAG
>CAIUHT010000071.1 GCA_903898975.1 uncultured Planctomycetaceae bacterium | reverse complement strand
ATTTCCCCGGGGTATCGCGACGCCTTCGCCGACGCGGTGGGGGCCGATCTCGGTGCGCGGGTCTCATTTGTGGAACAGCCCGAGCCGCGGGGCTACGCCGACGCCCTGTTGATGGCCCGGGCCGAACTGGCCCCCGGGCGGTTCCTGCACCTGGTGGGCGACCATGTCTACCTTGGACGGGGGTCGGGGGGGTCGTGCACCCGGCAACTCCTCGACGTTGCCCGGGCCGAAGGCTGCGTGGTGTCGGCGGTGCAGGCGACCAGCGAGCGGCTCATCAGGCACTACGGAACGGTCGGGGGGCAGCGGATGGCCAGCCAGCCCCGCTTCATCGAGGTCGAGCGGGTCATCGAAAAACCGACTCCCACCATTGCCGAGCAGGAACTCCTCATCCCCGGCGTCCGCTCGGGGCAGTACCTCTGCTTCTTCGGCATGCATGTGCTGCACCACGGGGTGTTCGACCAGATCGAGCGACTGGGACCAGCCGCGACCGTCTCGGGGGTGCTGAACGAACTGGCCGCGAAAGAGCGGTACCTCGCGACCGAGCTGGAAGGGGTCCGCTACGACCTGGGCATTCCCTACGGGACCCTGATGGCCCAGCTGGCACTGGCCCTGGAAGGAGTGAACCGAGACCGCGTGCTGTCGCAGGTGGCGGAATTGCTGATTGGCCAGCGGCTGTCGGCGGCTCAGGCCGACCAGCCGGCCTGAGCCCTCCCCGGAATCCCGGACCTCCCGCCCACTCCCTCGGGTCCTCCCCGCTCATCATGCATCTCTCCCTGATCGAAACCATCACCTCGTCTGACCCCGCAGTTCGCGAACGCTCGCTCGAAGAGCTGTGCGACGGCGCGTCGCTCGCCGACCTGGTGCAGGCCAGTCGCGAGCTCGATCAGTTCCGGCGACGGGCGGGAAACCTCTACGAACGCGTCCGGGCCCTCTTCTTTCTCACCGCCATCCATCGCTACCTCATTCCCCAGCGGCTCGCCCAGGCGGGGGGCGAGGGGGGCGGAGGGGGCGGGCTCCTGTCGCATGCCGGGCACCAGCACCTGCTGCAGCGCCGGTTCGATGAGGCGATCGATCAGTTTCGCCACGACTTCGAACACCCCGCCCCCAACGACGCCGCCTCCAGTGGCCTCGCCGCCGCCTATCACGAACTCGCCTTCACCACCCTCGCCGCCCAGGTTCGCCGCTGCGTCCGCTCGGTCCGCGGCAACCAGTGGATGTTCCGCACGGGGCATGCGCTCGATCATCCCCTGCAACTGCGGCGGGAACTGCTCGAACGCGATCCTGGCACCGGTCTCTACCCGGTCCTGTGCGAGACCACCCCCGTCCGCATGGACCTCACCCACAGCGCGTGGAGCGACATTTTCTTCCTCGGGATGGACTACCCCGAGGGAGCCCGCGTGCTCAACGTCTCGATCGACCTCGGGGTGCATGGCCGCGACGCGCTGCCCCGCCCCCCCATCGAAGTCTACTTCCGGGTCATCGATGAGCCGGTGCTCAGGCTGGTCAGCGTCGACATGCAGGCGCAGGGCGAAGTTGCCACGGTCGCCGACATGTTCGACTTCGCCAGCGACTACCTGGGGCTGGTCAAGGCGGGGCTGATCGCCGCGGGACTGGTCCCCCCCGGCCTCGAAGGGGCCCAGCTCCCACTGGCCGACGTGCTGGGGGTGGTGGTCGGCCCGGGACTGGGGCTCGAGGTGGTCACCCGGGTCAACGACATTCCCAAGGGCTCGCGCCTGGCGGTCTCGACCAACCTGCTCGCCGGCATCATCGCCGCCTGCATGCGGGCCACCGCGCAGGTCGGTTCGCTCACCGGGCCGTTGACCGAGGACGAACGCCGGCTGGTCGCGGCACGGGCCGTGCTGGGCGAATGGCAGGGAGGCTCGGGAGGGGGCTGGCAGGACTCGGGCGGGGTCTGGCCGGGAATCAAGCTCATCGCGGGCGAACTCGCCCAGCCCGGAGATGCCGAGCACGGCGTCAGCCGGGGCCGGCTGCTGCCCCGCCATCGCGTCTACAACGAGCAGGAGATCAGCCCGGCGGCCCGGCGGGCGCTCAGCGAGAGCCTGGTGCTGGTCCACGGGGGCATGGCTCAAGACGTCGGCCCCATCCTGCGGATGGTGACCGAAAAGTACCTGCTCCGCGGCACACGCGAATCGCGGGCCCGCGCCACTGCCATCGGCCTGCTGGCTGAAATCGAGGCGGCCCTCGCTGCGGGTGACATCCGCGGGCTCGCTTCCGCCACCACCCGCAACTTCCAGGGGCCCATCCAGGACATCATCCCCTGGGCCTGCAATCACTACACCCAGACCCTCATCGACCGCGCACAGGCCCGCTTCGGTGACGCCTTCTGGGGCTTCCTCATGCTGGGGGGCATGTCGGGGGGCGGGATGGGCTTCTTCTTCGACCCCCAGGTCCGCCCCCAGGCGGTCCCCTTCCTCCAACAACTGATGCGCGAGGTCAAACGCGAACTGCAGGAGGGCTTCCCCTTCGCCATGGAACCGGTCGTCTACGACTTCGCCGTCAACAACGTCGGGACCTCGGCGCTCCTCCAGCGCGGGTCCGACGCCCTGCTCCCCGCCGGTTACTACACCCTCGTGCTCCCCGATCTCGTCCGCCGCGGTGCGCGCGACCTCCCCCGGCAACGCCGGTCCGAACTGGAACTCCTCGCCCACGAAGTCGGGGCCCAGGGCCGCCTCGCCAACGCCGGGGAACAACTCCTCTCGTGCCTGCTCCCCCGGCCCGCCCGGCCCCAGGACGCCCAATCCAACCTCCCCACCCTGCTCGGCGACAACGGCTTCGACCCCGAACTGCACGAGCAGATCCGGGCCGATCTGCGGGCCGGGCGCATCGGCCTCGCCCAGAACCGCCTCCCCGTCAACACCGAACTCCTCGATGTCGAACCAGGCGACGTCCTCCACGCCGGACACGCCGTCACCTCGCAGCACATCGAACGCGGCCGACAGGCGCTCGCCAATGGCGAAGTCGCCGTCTTCACCCTCGCCGCCGGGGCCGGGACCCGCTGGACCCGCGGTGCCGGGGTGGTCAAGGCCCTCCACCGCTTCCACCGCTTCGCGGGCCGCTATCGCAGCTTCCTCGAAGTCCATCTCGCCAAGACCCGCCGCCGGTCGCGCGAGTTCTCCACCTCCATCCCCCACCTGTTCGCCACCAGCTACCTCACCGACGACCCCATCCGCCACGCTCTCCCCCACGCGGCTCATGGCCTCGGTCCCGTCCTCACCTCCCGCGGTCAGTCGGTCGGCCTCCGCATGATTCCCATGGTCCGCGACTTGCGGTTCGCCTGGGAAGAAACCTCCCACCAGCGGCTGGACGATCAGGCCGAAAAAATGCGCGCCAGCCTGCACGCCGCCCTCATCCACTGGGCCGAGTCGGCCGGCTGCGGCAATGACTACACCGACAACCTCCCCGGCCAGTGCCTGCACCCCGTCGGACACTGGTTCGAAATCCCCAGCCTGCTCCGCAACGGGGTGCTCCACCGCCTGCTCGCCGAACGCCCCCGCCTCCGCCACCTCCTGTTGCACAACATCGACACCCTCGGTGCCGACCTCGACCCCGGCCTCCTCGGGCTGCACATCGCCTCCGGGGCCGGACTCACCTTCGAGGTCATCCATCGCCGCATTGAAGATCGCGGCGGTGGCCTCGCCCGCGTCGGAGGCCGCGTCCGGCTGGTCGAAGGGCTGACCATGCCCCGCGAGGAAGATGAGTTCAAACTCACCTATTACAACACGCTCACCACCTGGATCGATCTCGACCGCCTGCTCGAAGCGTTCGCCCTCACCCGCGAACAGCTGGGTCAGCCCGCCGTCGTCACCGCCGCCATCCGCCGGTTCAGCCAGCGACTCCCCACCTACATCACCATCAAGGACGTCAAGCGCCGCTGGGGTCACGGGCAGGAAGACATCCTCCCCGTCTCGCAGTTCGAAAAACTCTGGGGCGACATGTCGGCGGTCCCCGAAATCGACAGCCGCTTTGTGGTCGTCCCCCGCTCCCGCGGTCAACAACTCAAAGAACAGGCTCAACTCGATGGCTGGCTCCGCGATGGCTCCGCCGCCGCCATCGAAGCCCTCGGCGATTGGGACTGACCCTCGCGCAACGCGCCGGCACAGCCCTTCCCCAGCCCGCCCGGCTCCCGGGGCGGGCCCCTACGGCAACCGGCGCAACACCGGCTGCGTGAACCACGCCCGCCCCGCTCGACACCGCAGTTCGGCGACCAGCGCGAACTCGTCCCCTTCGGGCCCCGCCTCAAACTCGAACGCCTGTCGGGTCCAGCCCGTGGTCCCCGTCAAACCCTCGGTCCGCGTCGCCCCCGAGATCCGCACCCCCGCCCCCGGGCCGCGGTCGTCGTCTTCAAGCACCTCCACTCCCTCGCTCCGCACCCACGCCTCCCAGCGATACCGCCCTGCCGGAACCCTGATCCGCAACCGCCAGCTCCCCACACAACCCCCCTCCCCCCGCGCGGCCAGCGAGTACACCGTCGGCGGAGCAGGCTCGCCCCCCGGTTCGCTCCCCGCTTCGCCCCCAGGCTGAACGACCGCCACGCCCGCCTCTTCCACTGGACCCGCCCGCCACGGAACTTCATCCCACCGACACTCCCCCACGTCGGGCACAAACCGCCAGCCCGCCAGCCCCAGCGGTTCCACCGGGTCCAGTTCCTGCACCGGGGGCTCGGGAGGGCCGGGGGGTTCCGGAGGAGGATCGGGCTCGGTCAACTGCCGGGCCAACGCCTCCTCCCGTTCCCTCAATCGCCCCTCCCAATCGCGGTGCTGCGCGTCGAACCCCTCGACCGCGTCGGGCTGAAACGCCAGCAGTTCAGGACGCAGCCGGGCGTGCAACTGCCGCAGCCGCTCCAGCAGCCGGTCCGCCGCAAAGTGGGGCAGCAACTCTCCCACCCGCGCCCGAAACGCCCCGTTCCACTCGTCATCCCCCCGCACCGCCCGCGCCACCATCCCGCCATGCCGAGCGAACACCGGGAAATTCGGGTCGCCAAAGGTCTGGTCCATCCCATGGGGCAGGAAGTGCGCCCGTCCCTCGGCTGGATGAAAATAAACCCGGTAATTGTTCGTCGCCGAGCAGTACCCATCCCAGTGAGCCACCATCAATTCGAACGCCATGAAGGTGCGAAACGCCGGGACATCCAGGATCTCCTCGACCAGTCGCCGACGCTCGACCGGATCTTCCGCCCGACACGCCGCCACCAGCCGATGCAGATCGGAATGATCGCTCGGCCCCCGCCCCCCATCCTTCTCGAGGTCGACCTCGATCTCCTGGCAGAACCCCCCGTCGTACAGGTTCCCCGTCGCCGGCTGAAAATGCCGCGCCAGGAACCGCTCGTCAAACCCCTCCTTCAACACATACAGCCCCAGGTCCCGCTCATTCAGCCAGACTCGGGCATGCGTGACGCGGGCCGCGGGCAGACCCAGGTCGGCACACAGCGACTGGCACAGCCACTCGCTCGCGTAAGATTCATCCTGCACCGAGTTGTTCAGGTGAAACTTTTCCAGGTCATGAAACCGCTGCTTCTTCAAGAACTTGTCAACGTTCAGCGTCAGGGCCGGCTTGGCGTCGAGTTCCTGGTAACTCCCCGCGGCCCCCTTCAGCTTCAGCCCCACGTCCACCAGCGTGTCGCCCCCCTCCTCCGCCAACGTCGCCCGCACATACTGCCGGGGGTTCTCCCGCAGCAACCGCTCCTGCCCGGGGGGGAGCGTCAGCCTCAAGTGCGGAATCTGCTCGCGGGCAAACAACGCGTCACTGCGATCGGGACGCGGCACCACCCGCCCCGCCCCCGCTCCCGACGCCTCGCCACCACCAGTCGCCCCGGCCTCCAAGGCTGCCGGCGCGCGGTCCCCCAACTCGGGGCTCTCCGCCCCGCCGTCCGGTGCGGGGTCACGGTCGTCCTCCGAAGCGACAGTGGCCTCTGGCCGCGACCGCCCCACGTTCGACGCAGGCTGACACCCCGTCGTGCCCAATCCCAGGACCAGCCCCAGCCCCAGGCTCAGTTCCCAGCCCAGCACCACGCCCCACAGTCGCCGGCCCCATCCTGGACGCAGTGGCCCCAGCACTCGGACCGTCTCGCTCAATAACGTGCGCACTCGCGGCCTCATCTCGACTGGAGCCCCTTTCACCTGGTCGTCCTCAGGCCTCGGCAACGACCTCCCCCACACGCAGCCCGGAGTGCCGCCCACACCGCGCCCCCAGTCCCCACGCTCGCTCGGACCGGTCGCGCGCACTTCGCTTCAACCAGCCCCACCTCGCCCCAACTGCGGGCCGGCAGTCGCCTTCAGGCAGTGTAATCAACTGCCAGCAGTTTCACTCTCAGCCATGCGACACCGACCACCGCCCGCTCGCTCAACGCCCTGGGTCACACGCCTGCCAGTCGGTCCCGCGCAACGTCGCCAACGGCCGGTGCCCGGGCGCGAACAACTGCGTGAGCGGGTCACTCACCCCCGCCTCCAGCCCCACCACCGT
>CAIUHT010000070.1 GCA_903898975.1 uncultured Planctomycetaceae bacterium | reverse complement strand
GCGCTTGGGCCCGTTTGGGCGACGCGAACTTCACCTGCGCGGCGATCGGAGGTCGGCCCAGGCGACGGGAGCGATCACCGCAGCCCCACAGGTTGCAGCGGGGCGTGCAGGGTCAGGAACGAGCGCTCTTCCCCCGTCTGGAAGCGGACGCTGATGCTCTGCTTCGCACCGGTGCCACTGCTCGTGATCACCTCGCCCATCCCCAGCTTGGGATGCCGGACCAGCATCCCGACCTCGAATCGGAACGGAATGGGGACCTGGTCGGAATTGCCCGCCAGCAGGTTCGCGGCGGTCGTCAAATGCGGAATCCCCGCCAACTTCGCCGAACGCCGCTTCTTCGCCTCGATCTCCTCGGGCGTGGGAGGGGCGGGCGGGGCGGGTGGCCGGCGACTTGGGCCGCGGCTGGCAGGACGCGGCACTGCCTGCTCGGGGGCCGACTCGCCCTCTTGCGCCGCCGTGTCTCGGCGGGCGAACTCCTGCGGCGGGGGGAACGGGTCGCCACCAAACCCCGCTGAGCTCCGGCGTTCGGGAGCGGGGAGCGGCGCGAGTGGTGGCAGTTGCGTGGGGGTGGAGAGTGTGGTCAGGCCCAGTTCATCCAGAAACCGGCTCGGTGTCGCCAGCAGCGACTGGCCCCGCT
Organism: uncultured Planctomycetaceae bacterium; assembly: GCA_903898975.1. Taxonomy (GTDB): domain Bacteria; phylum Planctomycetota; class Planctomycetia; order Planctomycetales; family Planctomycetaceae; genus UBA10511. The sequence continues at coordinate 968 of CAIUHT010000070.1, read as the reverse complement.
GGTCGCGCAGGAACGTGCGAGTCAGGCACAGTCGCTCGCGGGCCCGCGTGACCCCCACGAACATCAGCCGGCGTTCCTCTTCCAGCTCTTGCGGGTTATCGCTCCGCAGGCTGCGATCGTGGGGGAGCAGTCCCTCTTCGACCCCCACGATGAACACCACGGGAAACTCGAGCCCCTTCGCCGCATGCAGGGTCATCAGCGTGACCCGGCCCGCCGCTTCATCGACGGCGTCGAGATCGGCCACCAGGCTCGAGTTCTCGAGGAAGCCCTCGAGGGTCGGGTTGTCGGCGTGGTCCTGGTCGTACTGCGCGGCGGTGGAGCGGAGTTCGGCGATGTTCGCCGCCCGTTGCAGGTCGGCCTCGGGATCTCCCTTGGTGGTCCCTTCCTGGTACCGCGTGACCCGCAGCAGTTCGTCGAACAGTGGGGCGACACCCCCCAGCGGGGTGCGCGAGAGCCGGTCAATCATCTCGGCGAAACGCGCCAACGACACGACCGCGCGGCGGGTAAAGCCGGGGTACTGTCCGGCGTTGCGGGCCGCTTCGAGCGGGGGAATCCGCTGCTGGTCGGCCCAGCCCAGCAACCGGTCGACCGTCGTCTTGCCCAGCCCCCGGGCCGGTGTGTTGATGATCCGCTGCAGCGCGGTCCGGTCGGCGGGGTTGAGAATCAACCGCAGGTACGCCAGCAGGTCCTTCACCTCGGCCCGTTCGTAGAACGCCAGCCCGGCGGCGACCTGGTAGGGAATGCGGTGCCGGCCGAGCGCGAGTTCGAGAGTTCGCGACAGGGCGTTGACGCGATAGAAGACCGCGAATTCGCCCCACGCCCGCTGCTCATGCTGGGCGATCTGGCGGATCAGCGTGGCGATTCCCTCGGCCTCGAGATGCTGGTCGGCGAAGTAGAGGGGCTCGACCGGTGCCCCCTCGGGGTTCACCGTGAACAGTTGCTTGTGCTTGCGACGCTGGTTGTGCACG
>CAIUHT010000069.1 GCA_903898975.1 uncultured Planctomycetaceae bacterium | reverse complement strand
GTCGAAACAGTGCATTCAGGGCTTCCTCCCGAGCATTACGACGGCGTCGCGCCCGAGCTGATCAATACCCTCAATCCCCCGACCCATCAGTCCGATCTCTACGCCCTCGGCTGCCTGCTGTGGCAGCTGCTGGCGGGGCGCCCCCCATTCCCCGCGGGCGATGCCCTCGTCAAGCTCGCCGCTCATCAGTCGCGCGCGGTGCCTCCCCTCGAGGAACTCGCTCCCGAGACACCACTGCCGCTCCGTCGACTGGTCGCCGCCCTGCTCGAACGCGATCCCAACCGACGACCCAAGTCGGCCAGCCGCGTGCTGGCGGAATGCCAGGCCACCTGGCCCGACGCGCCCGTGCGGTTGCGACGCTTTCGTCGCGAGTTCGACCATCCCCGACCACTTCGCAGGTCAGCGTCGGCCGGACGCTGGCCTCGCGCCCTGCTGGCAATCGCCCTCCTCAGCGCGATCGGCTGGGGGTGGCCCCGCCTCGTCGGAAACGCCTCCGGACCCGACCCGCTCTCGTCCCCCCTGGCCGCGACTTCTGCAGCTGAGACACCTGCAAACGCGACCCCCGAATCCGAAACCTCAGCAACTGAGAGTGCCCAGCCCGGGTCGGACCCCACTGGCACTGCGGGCCCGGTCGCCAGGTCGGCCGCATCCGCCGACGCGCTCCGCGCGACCACCCAGGCAGACCCAGCCCAGACTCCGGTCACCACAGCCGGGCGCGGCTCCGCCGAGAGGGGGGCGTCGGCTGCGGGCCTCGCGTCTGACCGCGGGCCACTCGCTGAACTCCCCACTCCCGATGAGCAGGGGGAACTGGTCCTCCCCGCAGGTGGGGTGTACCTAGCCCGCCGGCTGGAAGTGGTCGGACCGCTCAACATTCGGGGGACCGGAACCCCCCCACCGCGCATCGTCGTCCGCGAGCCTTGGCGCGTGGTGGCGGAATCGTTTCGGCTGGAGGGGGTCGAGATCGCGGGCGAACTGGCTCCCCGCCCCGATCCCGAGGCGACGCTGGCCACCCTCGATCTCCACGCGCAGTCGCTCCGTGTTCGACAGGTCCAGTTCTCGACACTTCCCCGCTCGCCGACGCTGGGGGCCGCTCCCCCCAGTCTCCGCTGGGAACTGGTCGACAATCGCGACACCCGTCCGACCGTCGCCGACTTCCAGGCGTGCCGGTTCCATGGCGGGGCCGCGGTGCTGGTGTTGCCGCAACCGGTCTCGAGCGCCCGCTTCACCAACTGTCTCATGACCGCTCAAGACGTGCTGGTTGAACTGGCGGGCAGTTCCCGGCGGACGCGGCAGGTCACAATCCGCCTGGAGCGGGTCACGGCGCGCGGCGGTGGAGGCGTGCTGCGATGGTGGGGTGAAGAAGGCCCTCCCGCCGGTTTGCAGGTCGCGCTGGAACTGAAATCGTCGGTCATCGCCGGCAACACCGACGCGCTCGTCACGCTCGTTTCCGAACGGCGGTGGGGCGAGTGGCGGGGCCGGGTCCGCGTCAGTGGCGATGGAGCCCTGGTCTCTCCCGAATGGCCCCTCATCGCCTGGCAGTCCGACATCACCGGGGAGCGTCGGGAATTCGACGGTGCCGGGTTCACGCTCGAAGGCCTGGCGGCGGTCCCGCTGGAATTCGTGGGGACTCGCCTCGAACTCCCGGGCGATTCCGTGCTGCGGTCGGCGTCGGGCCCGCGACGCTCGGCCGAACTCCCCGGCATCGACCCCCGCGCGCTGCAACCTTCGTCGTCCGTGCTCGCGAATTAGCCGCGACAACCGCCGCAGCCCGCACCGTCCCGGCCCGCAACAACTGCCATTGAAGCCTGGGGCTCACCAGCCGCCACCGAGTCTGCGCC
>CAIUHT010000068.1 GCA_903898975.1 uncultured Planctomycetaceae bacterium | reverse complement strand
GCGGGGGGCGGCGAGTCGACCCGGTGTGGGTCGTCCCCGACGTCGACAGATTTCATCCTTTCATCATCTGAGGAAGCGCTGGCACATGGTGGCCGATCAACCGGTGGTGCAGATCGAGAATCTGACCAAGAAATACGGTGAGTTCACCGCCCTCGACAGCATGACCCTGCAGGTTCGGGCAGGGGAGATCCTGGGGCTGATTGGTCCGAACGGGGCGGGCAAGACCACGACCATCAAGATCCTGGTCGGCCTGCAGCGTCCCACGAGTGGACGGGCCAGCATCGCCGGGGCCGACTGTGTGACCGAGGCGGGCAAGATCAAGCAGCTGGTCGGGTACATGCCCGACAAGTTCGGCAGCTACGAGAACATGCGGGTCAGCGAGTACCTCGACTTTTTTGGCGCGGCGTTTGGAATTGCCCGGCGGGACCGCGGTCGCCGCATCGCCGAGGTGATGGAAACGACCAACACCGCCTGGATGAAGGATCGGTATGTCGACAGCCTGTCGCACGGGATGGGGCAGCGGGTAGGCATCGCCCGGACCATGCTGCACGACCCGAAGGTGCTGATCCTCGACGAACCGGCGAACGGGCTGGACCCCCAGGCCCGCATCGAAATGCGCGAACTGCTGCTCAAGCTGGCGGGCATGGGGAAGACACTCCTGGTCACCAGCCACATCCTTCCCGAGCTGGCCCGCATCTGCAATCGGGCCGCCATCATGACCCAGGGCAAGCTGCGGGCCTACGGGACGGTCGAGGAGATCGGCCGGCAGGTTTCGCAACGACGGCTGGTGGAGATCCAGGTTCCTGAAGCCCAGGTCGCCGAGGCGGCCCGCCAGACCCAGTCACTGGTCGAAGCTGACGCCCAGGTCGAACCAATGCCCGCCGAGGGGTTGGTCCGGCTCACCACTTCGCTCAACGAAGAGGGCCTGGCGCAGCTGCTGAGAAAGCTGGTCCAGGGGGGACTGCCGATCAGCCAGTTCCGCGAGGTCCAGACCGATCTTGAAGACGCGTTCATGAAGTTCGCCCGCGACGACGCCGGGAAAGCCGAAACTAAAGCCAAGGAGGCGACCCGTGGGTAACCCTGTCCTGGGTCGCGAACTGTTGTCGTTGTTTCGCAGTCGGCGGATGGCGCTCATCCAGTGCCTGCTCCCGGTGGGGCTGGGACTGCTGATCCTGCTCCGCTGGCCAAGCGAGGGGCGGGTCGCCCTGTCGGGGTCGCGGTCGCAAGAAGTCTTTCGGCTCTTCGCCCTGGGGCTGCTGAGCGCGATGCTGCTGCTGGTGCCGGTCTTTCCCGCCATCAGCATTGTGAAGGAAAAAATCCGGGGAACGCTGGGGCTGCTGCTTAACACCCCGCTTGGCCCGCTGAAGATCTACTTTGGAAAGCTGCTGGCGATCCTGGGACTGGCCGCGGTCGTGCTGCTGCTGAGCCTGCCGGCCGCCGGTGCCTGCTACGCGATGGGGGGCCTGTCGCTGCAGCAGGATCTGGGCCGACTCTACCTGCTGCTGGGGCTGGTCGCCCTGCAGTGCACTGCGCTGGGGCTGCTGGTCAGCAGTTACTCCAGCAGCATCGACGGGGCGATCCGCACCACTTACGGGATTCAACTGGGGCTCAGCGTGCTGGCCTTGGGTCCGCACTATTTCTTCCAGGGAACCGAGGGTTTGCTGGCAACGCTTGGCGACTGGCTGCGTTGCTGTTCTCCGTTCGCCGCCCTGTTCAGCGTGCTGGGTGCCGGCGACCTTGGCAGTGAGGGGATGCTCACCCTGACCGACGTTCCCGGCCGCTACATGCTGTTCGCCATTGGCATGGCGGTGGTCTGCGGGGTCTGGACCATCGCCCGGCTCAACCATCGGCTGTTCGACCGGTCCCGCTCGGCCGGGATGATCGCCGATGAACTGCCCGCGTCACTCCGAATCTTCCGCCGGCTGTTTTTCATTGTCGACCCCAACCGCCGCAGCAAGGGGATTCCCCCGCTGGTCAACCCGGTCATGGTCAAGGAATTCCGGTGCCGACGGTTTGGCAGGCTGCACTGGCTGCTGCGGCTGGTCGCGGTCATGGCAGTGCTGTCGCTGGGGCTGGCGTTCGCCACGACGGTTGGCTCGGAGGGTTGGAGCGTCGAACGGATCGGCGCCATCATGATCATCCTCCAGGTCGCGCTGTTTGTGCTGATCACCCCCAGCATCGCGGCGGCACTGATCAGCTCGGAACGCGAAAGCGGGGGCTGGCAGCTGCTGCAGAGCACACCGATGTCGACCGCGCGAATTGTGTGGGGCAAACTCCTCAGCGTGATCCTCACCGTCGCCCTGGTCTTCTGCGCCACGCTGCCAGGCTACTTCGTGATGGTCTGGATCGCCCCCGACCTGCGACCGCAGGTGGAACGGGCGATTGTCTGCCTGGCGTTCACCGCCGTGTTCACAATGCTGGTCTCGGCGGGCATTGGCTCACTCTTCTCGCGAACCACCGCTTCAACCGCCGTCGCGTATGTGGTGCTGCTGCTGGTCAGCATCGTCCCCCTGCTGATCTGGCTGGGACGGGACGCCCCGTTCGGACAGAAAACGGTGGAACGGGCCCTGCTGATCAACCCGGCGGCCGCCGCCCTTTCAGCTCTGCGGACTCCGGGCTTCACCGACTACGACCTCATTCCGGGGAACTGGTGGTTCCTCTCATTGGCGGCGCTCGCATCGCTGGTCTTGCTGCTGGTGCAGACCTGGCGAATCTCTCGCCCCCAGTAGGCACCCGCCAGTGACTGGCTTGCTTCCCCTTGGCCCGGCGCCCGGCCCCGCCCCCCTCCCCGGGGGAGCGAAGCCTGACGAGGGCGAGAGGTGCCATGCCCCCCGTTGACCTGTCTTGGATCTCCATTCGGCCTCCCGCTTCGACGGTGTCCTCGATCGTGCCCCACCGCTTCACATCGACCCCCACTGCGGTGTCACCCGCGCCGCGTCTGCGAGCTCTTCGCCGCGCCCGTGGCCCGGCTCACTCCCTGGCCTCTCCCTCCGCAGGTTGCCGTATGCCCTGGTTGAACCTCCTTTCGCAGCGGTCCGTTGTCTCTGCGGTCCATCGGTTGCGTGGCCTGTGGCTGCTGCTGTTGCTTGGCGCCCTGGTCGGGCCAGCGCTGGCCGAGGAGCGGCCCGACTTCCTGTTTTTTTCCGACCCGACTTTTGAACGGCCGGGGGATGTGAAGGTGTTCGCTCCCAAGCTCGCCGAGCTATGGAAGCTGGCCCTCGAGCGACCTGAAATCGACATGCAGCGGATGGCCGCCGAGTCGATTGTCGCGGGGACCGCGGTGGATGTCCCCAACCTGGAAATCGCGATCCCGCGACTGCGGGAGCTGGTGAGCGATCCGCAGACCGATCTGATTGCCCGCGTCGCCGCCGCCCGGGCACTGGTCGCCCTCAACGCGCGTGACTCGGCCGAACTGCTGGCCCGGGCGGCCAGTGAGGCCCCGGGCGATCTCCGGCGGGTCTGCGAAAGGGCCTTGGGTGACTGGCAGTACGCTCCCCTGCGGGAGACCTGGCGAGAACGCCTCGCCAGCCCCACCACCCGGCACCGCGACCTGGTGCTCGCCATTCGCGGACTGGGCCTGGCGGCGGATCCCGCTCCGCTCGATGAGCTGCTCAAGCTGGTGGCCAACCGGCGCTCGGCGACCGAAGTTCGCCTCGAGGCGGCCCTCGCCGCCGGGCGGTTGCAGACCTCGGGACTCGAACCAGCGGCTCAGCCCCTGCTGGAATCGTCGGGGGAAGCCCGGCTGGTCGATCGCCTGTGTGCCGCCCGACTGCTGGCCCGCCATCAGACTCCCGCTGCACACACGGCACTGGCCAGCCTGGGGGGCGACACCGAGCCGGCTGTCGCGGGTGAAGCGCTTCGCCTGCTGAACGCGATTGACCCACAACTCGCGCTGCCCCTGGCCACCGCGGCGCTGGGAAGCCCCGATGGAGAAGTCCGTCGGCAGGGAGTGCGAACCCTCGCCAGTCTTCCGACCCCCGAGCGGATCGGCCTGATTGCCCCACTGCTGGATGACCCGGTTCCCGATCTCCGCCGGGAGGTCAGGCAGAAACTGCAGGGGTTGCTTGAGAACGAAGCGCTTCGCGAGAGCATCTGGCAGGGGACCACCGCCATGCTGGCCGCTCCGGGCTGGCGCGGCCAGGAGCAGGCCGCCCGACTGGTGGGAGATGGCAAGCATCACCCCGCGGCGGCCAGCCTGCTGGAGTTGCAGACCATTCCCCGCGCCGAGGCCCGCATCGCGGCGGCCCGTGCGCTGCGCGAGATCGCCGTGCTTGAGACCTGTCCGAAGATCCTGCAGCGCTGCTCCGACCTGACGCAGCAGCGAAACGGGGGTCCCACGCTGGATGGTCTCGATGAGCAGTGCGCGTTTCTGTTCGACGCCCTCGCCACGATGCAGTACTGGGAAGCCGAGCCGCTGTGGCGCAAGTACATTCCCAAGCAACCCCCCATGGGGCTCTACTCGCGTTCCTCTGCGATCTGGGCGCTTGGCAAGCGATATGCCGGGATGCACGACCCCGCCCTGGCCAAGGAGTTGATCGAACGACTGACTGACCCCGCCACCGTCCCTCCGGAACTGGAATACGTCCGGTACACCTGCGCCCTATCGCTGGCCCGCATGGGGGCGAAGGAAATGGTTGATCCGATGCTCGCTTGGGCCGGTGCCAACAATCTCCGCACCGGGCAGATCAAGACCGAGCACGCGCTCGCCATCCGCTGGGCGGTCACGCAACTGTCGGGGGAAAAGTTCCCCGACCTCGTTCCCATTCCAGCGGGCAAGACCGGTTGGTTCCTCGAGCCATTCGTGAACCAGTAACTTCGGCTGGCCAAGGGCTATGCGGTCACCCAACCGGCGGTGGCAGCCTCTCTCGCTGACCAGAACATTCGGCCCTGTGCGTACGGTCGTGATGTCACTGAACGCCCAAGCCCGGCGGCGCGGTCACTCGGTCTGCTTTGCACGACCGGTGTGCCGTCCCGAGCCGGGGCGAGTCCTGCGAAAGCAACTGAAAAGCTCGCCCCTTCAATCTGCGGCGAACACCCCGTTTCGCAAGGGGCCAATCACTGCTTTTTTGTTCACATTTCCAGCCACGTCAGCGTTGAGGGTCTGCAGGTCAGGTGCCATGGGAGTGAGCCACTTCACGGCGGCACGCCCACTGCCCATGCTACAAGTGGAATGGTCACTGTCGGGAGGGAGTGCGACGCAGATTGCGGCCCAAATGCGGATTGCGCTAGGGGAATGGGAAGGGACTTGAGTGGGGCTTGAATTCCAGCCGACAGCGTGCATTTTCACAAGAGCCGACTATACTAGAGAGCGTGTTCAGAGTCGGCGTGGGTGCGGGGGCACCGGCATGGAGAGCTAACTGGCTGCCCAGTGAATTCTCCGCTGCGACTGCGGTTATCTGGCTCTGGAACCCAGACAACAACTCTCTTTCAAGGTTCAGTTCGATGGCGACTGCTGCTGTTTCGGCCCTCCCTTACAAAGTGAAAGATCTCTCGCTGGCGGAGTGGGGCCGGAAAGAGATTGAGCTGGCCGAAAACGAAATGCCCGGGTTGATGGCCTTGCGGAAGAAGTACGGCCCGAGCAAGCCGCTGGCGGGTGCCCGCATTGCCGGCTGCCTGCACATGACAATCCAGACCGCCGTGCTGATCGAAACCCTGATCGACCTGGGTGCGACGGTCCGATGGTCAAGCTGCAACATCTTCTCGACCCAGGACCACGCTGCCGCCGCGATCGCCGCCAAGGGAATTCCGGTCTTCGCCTGGAAGGGCATGAATGAGCAGGAGTTCGACTGGTGCATCGAGCAGACCCTGTACTGGCCCGATGGAGAGCCGCTGAACCTGATCCTTGATGACGGTGGCGACCTCACCCTGATGGTTCACAACAAGTTCCCCGAGTTGCTCGGCGGGATCAAGGGGATCTCAGAAGAGACGACCACCGGGGTACACCGCCTGTACCAGATGTTCCGCGAGGGGAAACTGGCTCTCCCGGCCATCAACGTCAACGACTCGGTGACCAAGAGCAAGTTTGACAATCTGTATGGCTGCCGCGAGTCCCTGATCGACGGCATCAAGCGGGCCACCGACGTGATGGTCGCCGGCAAGGTGGCGGTCGTCTGTGGCTATGGCGATGTAGGCAAGGGGTGTGCGTTTGCCCTCCGCAACTTCGGAGCCCGCGTCATCGTCACCGAGATCGATCCCATCAACGCCCTGCAGGCGGCGATGGAAGGCTTCCAGGTCACGACCCTCGATGAAGTTGCTGCCACAGCGGACATCTTCGTCACCACCACCGGGTGCTGCGACATCATCCGTCCCGAGCATCTCGACGCGATGAAGAACGAGGTGATCGTCTGCAACATCGGCCACTTCGATATCGAGATCGACATGGCCTACCTGAAAAACCGCAAGGACATCACCAAGGTCAACATCAAGCCCCAGGTCGACAAGTTCGTCTACCCCAACGGCAAGGCGATCCTGGTGTTGGCCGAGGGGCGACTGGTGAACCTGGGCTGTGCCTCGGGGCATCCGTCGTTCGTGATGTCGAACAGCTTCACCAACCAGGTTCTGGCACAGATCGCCCTGTGGGATTCGAACGCGAACTTCCCGATTGGCGTGCACGTGCTGCCCAAGAAGCTCGACGAAGAAGTCGCACGACTGCACCTCGACAAACTGGGCGTCAAGCTGACCAAGCTGACCACCAAGCAGGCCGATTATCTCGGCATTCCCGTGGAGGGGCCCTACAAGCCCGAGCACTACCGGTACTAGGTTCCCTCCAGTCCCAGAGCGACCCAGCGG